>NZ_ATLN01000094.1:0-108478 GCF_000416195.1 Pseudomonas sp. CFII68 | reverse complement strand
CATGGTCGCCGCCGGGCTGTCGGGGCCGCGCCGCCCATGGGCCGGTTCGGTGCGCGACTTTGTCCTGGGCACACGCCTGATCAGTGGCCACGGCGCGTTGCTGCGTTTCGGCGGCGAGGTGATGAAAAACGTCGCCGGCTACGACCTGTCGCGCCTGTTGGCCGGCAGTTTCGGTTGCCTGGGGGTGATCACCGAAGTCTCCTTGAAGGTCCTGCCCAAACCCCGTCACAACCTGAGTATCCGCCTGGAACTGGACAGCGCCGAGGCCCTGGAAAAACTCGCCGAATGGGGTCGTCAGCCGCTGCCCATCAGCGCCGCCAGCCATGACGGTGACTGCCTGCACCTGCGCCTGGAGGGTGGCGAAGGCTCGGTCAGCGCCGCTCATCAGCGTTTTGGTGGCGAGGTGATCGACGATCAATACTGGACGGCACTCAATGAACATCAGCTGGCCTTCTTCGATGAAGGCTTGCCGCTGTGGCGTCTGTCGTTACCCAACCATACCGGGCCGCTCGCCCTGCCCGGGGCGCAGTTGATCGACTGGGCCGGCGCCCAACGCTGGTTGAAAACCGAGGCCGACACGGTGCAAGCCCTGGCCCATGAAGTCGGCGGCCATGCCACCTGCTATCGTCAGGGGGCCAGCGACACGCCGTTCCAGCCGCTGGCTCCGGCGCTGCTGCGCTATCACCGGCAACTCAAGGCCCAGCTCGATCCCCTGGGGCTGTTCAACCCCGGGCGGATGTACCCGGAGTTCTAGCATGCAGACTCGGTTCAGTGAGGAAAGCAAAAATCTGCCCCGCGCCGAAGAAGCCGAACGGATCCTGCGCAGTTGCGTGCATTGCGGTTTCTGCAACGCCACCTGCCCCACCTACCAATTGCTCGGCGATGAACTGGACGGCCCGCGCGGACGCATCTACCTGATCAAGCAGGTGCTTGAAGGCCAGCCGGCGACGGCCAGCACCCAACTGCACCTGGATCGCTGCCTGTCGTGTCGCAACTGCGAGACCACCTGCCCGTCCGGCGTGGATTACCACAACCTGCTGGACATTGGCCGGGCGGTGGTCGACCACGCCGTGCCGCGCCCCGCCGGCCAACGCGCGCTGCGCCTGGGGCTGCGAAGCCTGGCTTCCAGCCCCGAGCGGTTCACAGCCTTGCTGCGCCTTGGGACAGTGTTCCGTGCGCTGCTGCCAACAAACCTGACCGCGAAGTTGCCGCGCCCTTCCCCGCCTCACGGCGAGCGCCCGCCTCTCGAAGGTTGCGTGCAACCGGGCCTGTCGCCCAACACCAATGCCTCGGCAGCGCGGGTGCTGGATCGACTCGGCGTCAGCGTGATCCCTTGTGCGCAGGCCGGCTGCTGCGGTGCGCTGGATTATCACCTCGATGCCCAGGCCTCCGGGCTGGACCGCGCCCGACAGAACATCGACGCCTGGTGGCCGCACTTGGAAAACGGTGCTGAAGCCATCGTCCAGACGGCCAGCGGCTGCGGCGCGTTCATCAAGGACTACGGGCACCTGCTGGAACATGACCCCAACTATGCCGCCAAGGCCAGACAAGTAAGCGAACGGGCATTGGACCTGGTGCAAGTGCTCGGCAAGGAACCGCTGGAACAGATCTGCGCGGCCAGGAACCAGCGCATTGCCGTGCATTGCCCCTGCACCTTGCAGCACGCGCAGAAACTCGGCGGCAGCATCGAGGCGCTGCTGACGCGACTGGGTTTCAACCTCACCGAGGTGCCCGACGGCCATTTGTGTTGCGGCTCGGCCGGCACCTATTCGCTGACCCAGCCTGCCCTGGCTCGGCAATTGCGCGACAACCGCCTCAATGCGCTGGAAAGCGGCCAGCCGGAGCTGATCGTCACCGCCAACGTCGGCTGCCAGAACCACCTCGACGGCGCCGGTCGCACGCCCGTGCGGCACTGGATCGAGCTGGTGGATCAGTCCCTGGCAGAATGAAGTCCTGAAGATTCTTCGTTTGCCGGGGCCGGCGAAGGCTGCGATCTTTCGTCCAACTTTCCCACAGCCCTCGCCAGGAATTCTTACGATGAGCTTCGTCAGCCCCGACCTGATCCGCCAACGCTTCTCCAGAGCGATGTCCGACATGTACCGCGACGAGGTGCCGCTGTATGGCGCGCTGATGAAGCTGGTGGAACACACCAACGCCCAAGTGCTGGCCGAAGACCCGGTCCTGGCCGCACACCTGCGCAGCACCGGCGAACTCGAGCGCCTGGACCTGGAACGCCACGGCGCGATCCGCGTCGGCACCGCCGCCGAGCTGGCGACCCTGGGGCGTCTGTTCGCGGTCATGGGCATGCAGCCGGTGGGCTACTACGACCTCACGCCTGCCGGGGTGCCGGTGCATTCCACCGCCTTCCGCGCCGTGCACGAAAGCGCGTTGCAGGTCAGTCCGTTCCGGGTGTTTACCTCGCTGCTGCGCCTGGAACTGATCGAGAACGCCGAGCTTCGGGCCTTTGCCGAGTCGGTGTTGGCCAAACGGCAGATCTTCACCCCCAGGGCCCTTGAGCTCATTGAGCTGGCCGAACACCAGGGTGGCCTGAGCGAATCCCAGGCTGAGGACTTCGTCCTACAGGCTCTGGAAACCTTTCGCTGGCACCACAGCGCCACCGTCACCGCCGAACAGTACCGGCAACTGAGCGCCCAACATCGCCTGATCGCCGATGTGGTGGCGTTCAAGGGCCCGCACATCAATCACCTGACACCCCGTACCCTGGACATCGACATCGTCCAGGCCCGTATGCCCGTGCACGGCATTACCCCCAAGGCCGTGATCGAAGGCCCACCCCGTCGCCAATGCCCGATCCTGCTGCGCCAGACCAGTTTCAAGGCACTCGACGAACCCGTCGCCTTCACCGACCAGACCCAGACCCAAGGCAGCCACAGCGCCCGCTTCGGTGAAATCGAGCAACGTGGCGCGGCCCTCACGCCCAAGGGCCGCGCGCTCTACGATCAATTGCTGAACGCCGCGCGCGATGCGCTGGGGGAGTTTCCCAACGAAGCCAACGCCGAACGCTACAACCAACTGATGGCCGAACACTTTGTCGAATTCCCTGACAACCACGACGAACTGCGCCGACAGGCATTGGCGTACTTCCGCTATTTCGTCACCCCCAAGGGCCTCGCCGCCCAGGGCACCCTTGAGCAAGCGGCCTCCCTGGAGCACTTGCTCGAGCAGCAATACCTGCGCGCCGAACCCTTGGTGTACGAGGACTTCCTGCCCGTCAGCGCCGCCGGTATTTTCCAGTCGAACCTCGGCGATGCCGCCCAGAGTCATTTTGCCGGCCAGTCCAATCGCCAGGCCTTCGAAGAGGCGTTGGGACGAGCGACCATTGATGAGCTGGGTTTGTATGCGCAGACACAACAGCGCTCCATCGATGAGTGCAGGGCTGCATTGGGCGTGTAGGAATAAGCCGAAGGACAAAACGGCAAAAAACTGCCTGATAGGCGTGCGCGCGGCGCGCCTTTCTTGGCCTTCCGACCCGGGTATCGCGGTGCCTGGTCGAGCCGCGAGGCGCTGCAATGGGCCGGGCAAGCCTTTGAGCGCTTTCTCGCTTGTCCGCAGGGAGGCACTTGCCGATATCAGATCAACCTATTGATATATATAGGTTTTTAAAAGATGGCATAGCTCTTGATATCCGTGAGGCCACCTCGGGGCGACCCCCGTCCCAGGTCCTATCGTTATCCAGGAAGGAGAGCATCCAGTGGCAACTCCCGCGTACATGTCCGTTGAGGGCACCAAACAAGGTCTGATCACCGCCGGTGCGTTTACCGCCGATTCAGTGGGCAACACCTACCAAGAGGGTCATGAAGATCAGGTCATGGTGCAGGCTTTCGAGCACCAAGTGACCATCCCTCGCGATCCGCAGTCCGGCCAGCCAACCGGTCAGCGCATACACAAACCCCTGATCATCACCAAGGTATTCGACAAAGCTTCGCCACTGCTTCAGGTCGCCCTAACGAGCGGCGAACGGCTGAAGGAAGTCAAGATCCAGTGGTACCGCACTTCGGCCGCAGGCAGCCAAGAGCACTACTACACCACCACGTTGGAGGACGCGATCATCGTCGATATCAAGGACTACATGCTCAACTGCCAGAACCCAGAAAATTCACACTTCACCCATCTGGAGGACGTGCACTTCACATACCGCAAAATCACTTGGACCCACGAAGTCAGCGGCACCTCGGGCTCCGATGACTGGCGCTCGCCGGCCGCTGGTTGAATCGGAGGTAACCACTCACGCATCGGCCAATTCTGCGGGTCGATGTGCAGTTGAAAATAATCGATAGTTGTTGATTCAGGGTGGTGTTCGCCCAGTGCGATGGCCTCGGCAATCCATGCACTGGTAAAGAGCCTGACACTGGGCGAACGCGAATAATAATAATGGAACTTTCAGAATATGTCCGCGAGCCCGTTTAAATAATTGTTTAACATTGAAGCCTTTCATATTTCTGTAGGAGCTGGCGAAGCCTGCGATCTTTTGATCTTTCGCTTGGGACTCAAGTGCCTGGGGCAAGATCGCAGCCTCGTTGCACTCGACAGCTCCTACGCAGCGTACACATATCTTCTTCGCATCCAGCGGGACGCAAGCTCCACGCCACAGTGTTTGGATGGCAACTCCTGCGCTAGCGGCGTAAACCCTGATACAAAACATGGACAAATACAAAAACGTTATCCATGTAGGAAAATTAAACAGGCATTAAAAACTTTTTTAATGCCGGTCGACGTGACAAACCTCAGCCACGCCGACCGGTTTTCTGCGCATCGGTATCCCCTGCCTCAGGGTCGCCGTGCTGTTGTTTGCGCTTGGCCGGGTCATTGGGCCGCAAGGCATCGTTATCGCGCTCCACTTCACCGGGCAATGCAGGGGCGTCGGGGTTTTCCCGGGGTTGATCGGGGCGGTGCTGCATGGCGAACTCCTTGAATCTTTCAGGCCTGAGGTCAGGCGTCAGGGTCGGCGACTTCTTCAGCGACGTTGGCATCCGGAGAGCGCTGGTGCAGTTGCTCGGCCTTGGTCTTCAAGACCTGCCACTGCGCCAGGTCGATGGCGCCCTGGCCGAACAGGTCATTGGCCACCCGCATCAGCTCGGTGAAGTGGGCATCGGGGGACTGCTGCCAGTAGGCCTTGTCGTCGAACAATCGCTGCCAATCGGCCAGCGACGCAAGTTTGAGGTCATCGCTCATGACGGGCTCCTGCGAGACATTCATAAACTATGAGGGTCGACGTTCGCGGGGAGTTCCGGCGATTCTCAGTAGCCGGTCATTTCCAGGTAACCGGTGCCGCCCTGGTTGCCACGCAGTCCCACCGGTCCTTCCCAATAGGGAATGCGCAGGTTCATCCAGGCATTGGGATTGAGCGCGTGGAGGGTGATGTCGAGTTGTTTGCTGGGGATCTTGATCGCCCAGCCTATCGGCATCGAGCGCCCGGCGACCTTGGCGGTGTCCTGGGGCACGAGGCTGATTTCCCCGGCGTGCAGGGTTTGCGCTTGGCCCTGGGCGTCGATCCAGGTGCCGGTGAGATACGGCGCGCCCTCCTTATGGCGCATGCGGTAGAGCATCAGGTGCTCGCCGTTGTCCAGGTGCAGGGAAAACCAGTCCCAGCCGGTCTGGTTTGCGGTCAGGGGCTGGCTGCTCCATTCGCGGTCGAGCCAGGCCGGGCCGCTGACCGTGTAACGCTGGCCATCGATTTCCAATTCACCGCTGGCCTGGAAGAACGGCTGGCTGTAGTAGTACGACGCCTGCCCCTGTTCGGATTTCTGGCTGAAACCTTGCTCGCCCTGCAACACCAGCGGCCGGCTCGACGTCAGCCGCAACGCATAGCTGAAGCGCGGGTCGCGCGCCTTCAATTGCATGTCCGCCAACGGCTCGGCCCCTGAAGCCTGGGTACCGAATTGCCAATCGTCGATCCAGGCTTTGAAGGGCAGCGCCTGCACCCCAGCCTGCCCCACTCCGCCTCGGGCATAACGCTCGGCGGCATGGTGCACGGTGGCGGAGGTGACCGCCGCGTGGCCGAGCCAGATCGTCTGGTTGCGCCAGCCACCGGCCTGGGGCGCGGCATTCAAGGCGCTGCGAAACAACGTCCATTGCACGCCGAACTCATGCCCCTTGGCGTCCTTGAGATTGGCGGTGACGTACCACCACTCGATGCGAAAACCGTCATGAAGGCCATGGTCGGCGGGGAAACTGAACACCCGCCCAGGCACAACCGGCGTGAACGCGACAGCTTGGTCGCCGAGGCCGGCAAAGCCTTTTTGCACTGGCGCGGAGTCATCACAACCGCTGAGCAACGCCAGCAGTAACAACACGCCGACTCTAATCTTCATGGGCAAAGGTCCTCAGCAAATCCGCCGGCTGCGTGCGGTACAGCGCATACAGCGGCCAGGCCGATGCCAGTAGCGTGGCGAGCATCGCCAGGGCCAGCAACTGCACCAGTTGCAACGGGAACACCCGCAACGGCAGGCGCCAACCGAAGGCCTGCACGTTGATCACCGTGTCCAGGCACCAGGCCAGGGCGATGCCCAGCGGCAACGCCAGGACCAATGTCAGCAACGCCAGCAGCCAGGTCTGGCCGAGGTTGAGCAGCATCAACTGCCGACGCGTCACCCCCAGCGCCCACAGCGGCGCCAACTGACCGAGGCGACTCTGGCTCTGGGTCAGCAGGCTGATGAACAACGCCACGCCGGCCACCGCCAGGGTCAGGCTGTTGAGGGCGGCGGTGGCGGCGAAGGTGCGTTCGAACACCTGGGTCGACCAGCCCTTGAGCCGGGCCTGGTCGACGATGCGGCTGTCATCCAGGCTGAACCGGCCTTGCAACGCTGTCAGTAGCGCCGGGATTTCGGACGGTTCGATGCGCAGGTTGAAACGGTTCGGCGTCAGGTTCGGCCAGTGCGCCAGCAAGTGGTCGGCATTGACCAGCACATGGCCCTTGGGATTGCCGTAGTCGGCGTAGATGCCCACGATGCGCAGTGCCCATGGCCCCTGAGGTGTCGGCAGGGTCAACTGATCACCGATACTCATCTTGAGACGCCGTGCCAGTTGTTCGCTGAGCATGAGGGTGTCGGCGGCGGCCAGTTGCTCCCACGGCTTGTCGCCGGCCGATTCCAGCAGCGGCCAATGCTGTCGATAGTGGGGGTGATCGATGATGCCGTGGATGTCCGTCGGCCAGCCCTGCAACGGGACCGAGACTTGCCAGAGGGGAACGACGGCAGTGATCGCCGGTTGCTGCTTGAGCCAGGTGTGCAGTTCGTTTGCCTGGGCCGGGGTTTGCGGGTTGATGTACAACTCGGCGGTCAACCGTTGTTCGAGCCAATTGCTGAACGTCTGGCGAAAACCGGCGGTCATGCTGCCAGCGCCGATGTTCGCCGCCAGCGCCAGCAACAAGGCCATCAACGCCAGGCTCAGCGTCGGCAATTGCTGGCGGCAATCGGCAAGAAACCACTGCCCGAGCACCGAGCGGCTGCGGCTCAACAACCGCTTCAGCGCACTGTTGAGCAACACCGGCAAGGCCAGCGCCGCGCCCAGCAACAAGGCCGTCATCAGGACAAAACCGCTGGCCAGGCTGTCGCCCCAGATCAACGCCGATGCGCCAATCAACACCGCCACTGTCGCCACCCACCCCTGGCGTCGCAGCCAGCGGGCATGGGCCTGATGCCAGGCCTGGGGGTTGGCCAGCGCCAGCAAGGGCAGGCGCGCCGCGCGCAGCAGACTGTCAGCGCCGGCCAGCAGTGCACCGAGCAGGCTCAGGCCGACACCGCTGAACCACCACCACGGGCTGAGGTTCAAGTGCCCGGCCACTTCGGCGCCGTACAAACCCCGCAGGCTCGCCGCGACATCGGGCAACAACAGGCTCGCCAGCCAATAGCCGCTGAGCACCCCGGCGATCCCGCCCAGCAAGGCCAACGCGCCCAGTTCGATGGTCAGGCTGGTGACCAGCACCCGCGCACTGACGCCACAGGCGCGCAGGGTCCGCAACAGACTGCGGCGTTGTTCCAGGGCCAGGCCGATGGCCGCGTGAACGATGAACAGACCCACCACGAAGGATAAAAACCCCAAGGCATCGAGGTTCAGGTGAAAACTTTCGGTCAGGCGCGACAGGTTGTTTTCTTCATCAGCGTGCTTGAGTTGCAGGCGACCGTTGAACGCTTGCGGTAATGCGGCGCTGAACGTGGCGGGCAACAACAGTCGCGACAGTTGCTCCGGCAACCCGAGTAGCTGTTGGGCAAAACCGATGTCCATCAACAGCACGCCCGGCGCCATGTCCTCCTGGGCATGCAGCGGTGGCAGGGATTGCCCATCGACGCTCTGGGGTCGGTCACCCTCGGTCAGCCCCAGGGCTTGCAAGGTTTGCGGGGCGATCCAGGTGCGGCCGGGGTCGGTAAAGAACGCCACCACCTCGGTCATCTCCCGCGCCTGCCCCGCCAGCGCGGCACCGGGCGGCAGCGACACCGGGTCGATGCCCATCAGTTGCAGGCGCTGATCCTCGTGGTCCTTGAGCAGCACCCGAGCCTGCAACACTGGCGACACCGGCCAGCCCTGGCGCCGCAGCTCGACAAACCATTGCTGGGGAAAGGTGCCGCCACCGGGTGCACTGAGGCTGGCCTGGGGTTCACCGCCGATCAGTTGGCTGGCCCGGGCGTAGCTGTCCCGGGCCTGACTGTTCAGCGCTTGCACGCCGGTGAGCAGGCTGGTGGCCAACCACAGGCCAGTCAGCACGCTGAAGAATTGCACCGGGTGCTGGCGCCAATGGCTGAGCAGGGCCTTGAGGGTCTGGCGAAAAATCATCACCCCTGGGCCACCTGCGCCAACTGCCCGCCGTGCAACACCACGCGCTGGGCCAGGCGAGCCGCCACCCGTGGACTGTGGGTCACCATCAGCAGGCTGGTGGGGCTGCCCTCCAGCAGTTCCAGTAACAGTTGCAGGACTTCGTCGCTGGTGGCTTCGTCGAGGCTGCCGGTGGGTTCATCGGCCAGCAACAAGGGCGGTCGCGAGGCCAACGCCCGCCCCAGCGCCACCCGCTGTTGCTGGCCGCCGGACAGTTGCTCGGGATAACGCCGCAGCAGCGCTGAAAGCCCGAGCCGCTGCACCAGATGGGCTTGCCACGCTGCGTCATAACGGCCGCACAGACGCGCCTGGAACGCCAGGTTGTCCTCCACCGACAAGCTGCTGATGAGGTTGAACTGCTGGAACACCAGGCCGACTTCCGTGCGTCGCCAATTCGCCAACTGGCTTTCACTCATGCCATCGAGCCGATACTCGCCACTGCGAATGCTGCCGCGATCGACCTTGTCCAGCCCGGCGACCAGGTGCAGCAGGGTGCTCTTGCCGCTGCCTGACTCTCCCATCAGCGCCAGGCTGCTGCCGGGCATCAGCGTCAGGTCGATGCCTTGCAGCACCGGTAATGGGCCTTGGGGCGTGGGGTAGCTTTTGAAAACATCGCGGACTTCAAGCATGAAAAGGCTCGATGGATGAACGTGGGGGTCAGGATAGCGGAGTTGAGGGGCTGGCCCCATCGGCCAATACTGCTGTGCGTCCCCCATGCCGCTGGCGAGCCTTGGTATTTGCTCGTCGGGTGGGGGTGTATATCCGTTGCTGCGGTAACGGCGACTTATGGTTCCGCCCTGACGGCGGGTCACTTTCGAAAAGCGCGGAAGCCGGCCCAGTCGAAAGTAACCAAAGCGCTTCTGCCCCACCACTCGGTGCCTCGCCTAGGCTCGGCATGCCCTCACTCCGGCATTGCTCCGTGGGCCCGCCGCGAAGGGCCATCCATGGCCCAGCGCGGCTATCCCGGCATCCATGCCGGGATGCCCACTGCACAATGCCTGCGTTCGGCCAGCGTGGTTAACGGGGCGCCGAGATCAACGTCCACCGCGAGGCGGCCTTATAGCCGACCTGGTTCTTGGTGGGACCGCGTTTCTACTGTGGGAGCGGGCTTGCTCGCGATGAGGCCGGCACATTCAACCTCTTCATTGGCAATGGAGCCGCCTTCGCGAGCAAGCCCGCTCCCACACTGGATCAAGCAGGCACAAAATCCATGTGCACCCAGTCCCCTGTGGGAGCAAAGCTTGCTCGCGATGGGCGCGACCGGATCTCAGCTATGAAACACCAGAAACAGCAGCACCAGATTCACCACCAACGACACCAGCGCCAACGTCCGCCAGACCTTCAGCGGCTCTCTTTCCAGCAACGGCCTGGGCCTGACGCTCAAGCTGCGGCGCTCGCCCTGTTCCAGCAGCAACAACCATTCCTCGGCCGTCTCAAAACGCTGCTCCGGATCCGCCGCGACGGCGCGGTCCAGGCTTTGCCCGAGCCATTCGGGCAGGTCCGGCCGATAGCGGCTGGCACTGACCGGCACGCCAAAGCGCGGGCGTTGGAAGGCTTCGATTTCGCCGTAGGGATAGTGCCCGGTCAGCAGGAAATACAAGGTCACGCCGACGGCATACAAATCCTGCTGCGCCGTGGGTGCGGTGCCGCCGAAAGCTTCCGGGGCAATGTAGCTGGGCGTACCGGGCAAGACGTTGGCCTGGTCCTCGGACAGGCCTGGGCAGTACGCCAGGCCGAAATCCAGCAGGCGCAATTCGCCGTCGTCGCCCAGGTGCAGGTTGTCCGGCTTGATGTCGCGGTGGTAGATCTGCCTTCGATGCAACAGGCCTACCGCCCGTACCAGCCGTTGCGCCAAGTCCAACCACTGGGCCAGGGGTAGCGGCCCGGCCTGGTTGAACAGCTCGGCCAGGGTTGCCCCTGGATATTCCCGCATCACGTAGTACAAATGCTGGCGCTGGGGAACACCATGGACCTCGGGAAACTGCCGCCCGGCGACGCGCTTGAGAAACCACTCCTCCGAGAGCAAGGCCTGCCCAGCGCGGCTATCGTCCCGTAGCTGCACGGGCAAGGTTTTCAGCAGCCAGGGTTGGCCCTGGCCGTCGCGTACCCGGTAGAGCAACGATTGCTGACTCTGGCCGAGCAGGCTTTCGATCTGCCAGCCCTCGAACACCTGACCCGGTTTCAGCGCAGGCGGCAGGGGCCATTGCTGCAACTGGATCAGGGCATCGCCAATGCTGGCTTCGCCCACGGCATCGACCCGCACCAACAAGGCACTGGCGTTGTCCTGGCTACCGGCCAGGTGCGCGGCGTTGACCAGCGTCTGGGCCGCAAGGTCCAGGTCCGGTTGGTCGCGCAGGATGCCGGCGATGGCCGTGTCCCCCAGGACGGCCCAGACGCCATCGCTGAGCAATACGAAGGTTTCGTCGGTGCGCAGTTCACCGTCGAGGAAGTCGAGGATCAGGTGTTGATCCAGTCCCAGGGCGCGCTTGAGCACATGTTGCATGCCTTGCTGTTCCCAGACGTGATCTTCACTGACCCGTTGCAGATGATCGGCGTGCCAGCGGTAGACCCGGCAATCACCGACATGCGCGAGGGTGAAACGCCGGCCCCGCAGGACCAGGGCGCTGACGGTGGTGAGCAGCGGTTGCCCGCCACCGTTGGCTTGCAGCCAGCGGTTCTGGGCCAGCAACAGCCGGTCCAGCGCCTGGGCCACGCCCCAGGTTTGCGGCGTGGAATAGTAGTCCAGGGCCAGCGCCTGCAAGGTCGAACGGGCGGCCAATCCGCCATCGGCGCATTGGCTCACGCCGTCGGCGATGGCGAACAGGTAACCCTTGCTGGCGGCCAGGGCCGGGGCGGGGGTGACCAGGCGCAGGGCGTCCTGGTTTTCCTCCCGCGGGCCGATGGCGCTGGCCTCGGCGAAACTCAATTGCAGGCTCATGGTTGCAGGTTATACCCGAGCAGCGGTGACAGCTGCCGAACCCCAAGTGGTTCTCCAGCGACGCTTGACGCCGTACAGGCCGAACCAGGCCAGGACACCGAGGCTGGCAAACAACCACAGGGCCAGTTGATAGCTGCCGGTGCTCTGCTTGATCGCACCCATGCCCGCCGCCAGGGCGAAGCCGCCGATACCGCCGGCCATACCGATCAGCCCGGTCATCACGCCGATTTCGCGACGGAAGCGTTGTGGCACCAGTTGGAACACCGCGCCATTGCCTGCACCCAAACCGAGCATGGTGCAGACGAACAGGGCCAGGGCGGCGTAGGAGCTCGGCAGGTTGAAGCCCACTGCGGCGATGCAGACGGCCGCTACGGTGTACATGCCCAGCAAGGTGCGGATGCCGCCGAAACGGTCCGCCAGGGCGCCGCCCAGGGGACGCATCAGGCTGCCACCGAAGACGCAGGCGGCGGTGTAGTAACCAGCGGTGACCGGGCTCAGCCCATATTGGTCGTTGAAATAGCCGGGCAGGGCGCTGGCCAGGCCGATGAAGCCGCCGAAGGTCACGCTGTAGAAGAACATGAACCACCAGCTGTCACGGTCGCCCAGGGCCTTGAGGTAGTCGGCCATGGATTTGGCTTTCGGCCGCTCGGGGGCGTTCTTGGCCAACCAGGCGAAAAGGACCAGGGTCAGCACCAGTGGGATCAGCGCGAAGCCGAACACGTTGCTCCAACCGAAGGCTACCGCCATCACCGGTGCGATCAGCGCCGCGAGCACGGTGCCCGAGTTACCGGCACCGGCGATGCCCATGGCCTTGCCCTGATGCTGTGGCGGATACCACTGGGAGGCCAGCGGCAGGGCCACGGCGAACGAAGCGCCGGCCACGCCCAGGAACAGGCCGAGCAGCAGGGCTTGTTCGTAGCTGTGGATGCCCAGTTTCCAGGCGCAGAACAGCGCACCGATCACGATCACCTGGCCGACCATGCCGGCGGTTTTTGGCGAGATCCGGTCGGCCAGCAGGCCCATGAACAAACGCAGCACGGCGCCAGCCAGGATCGGTGTGGCGACCATCAGGCCGCGTTGCTGGGTGGTCAGGTGCAGGTCGGCAGAGATCTGTACCGCCAGTGGACCGAGCAGGTACCAGACCATGAAGCTCAGGTCGAAGTAGAGGAAGGCCGCGAACAGGGTCGGGGTATGGCCGGATTTCCAGAAGCTTGAATTCATCGCGCACCTCAGCTGTAAAAGTCTCGAGAAATGAGTCAGTGCTTTGAGCAGTGCGCCGTCTGTGGTCGCACCACCGGTCCCGAAGGACCAAAACAAAAAAACGCCGCAACCCGGATCGCCAGAGAGGCAAGGAGGGTGTGCGACGTCTTTGTCGTAGGTGGGGCAACCGCCGTTGGTTACCTGTGGGTTTGCTTAAGCGAGATCTGTGCCAACCCGGGAGATTCATGATCGTTCCTACGCTCTGCGTGGGAATGCATCTCGTGACGCTCTGCGTCACCTTGTGAAGCGGAACGCGGAGCGTCCCTGGCGGCATTCCCACGCAGAGCGTGGGAACGATCATTAGTAGGGCAGGCGCTGCAAGGCTTTCAGCCGAGCAGCTCATTCATGGCAATGATCTGCTCTGCAACCTGGATCAGTTTCTGCTGGCGGCTCATGGCCTGGCGGCGCATCAGGGTGTAGGCCTGTTCCTCGTTGCATTCCTTCATCTTCATCAGCATGCCCTTGGCCAGTTCGATGCGCTTGCGCTCAGCCAATTGCTGGTCCCGGGCCAGGAGTTGGGCGCGCAGGGCCTGGTCGCTTTCGAAGCGGGCCATGGCCACGTCGAGGATCGGTTGCAGGCGCGCGGCGTGGATGCCTTCGACGATGTAGGCGCTGACGCCCGACTTGATCGCCTGGCGCATCACATTGGGGTCGTGCTCGTCGGTAAACATGACGATCGGTCGTGGCTGGTCGCGACTGACCAGCACCACTTGCTCCATCACATCGCGCCCGGGTGACTCGGTATCGATCAGGATCACGTCCGGACGCACCGTTTCGACGCGCGCTGGCAGGTCGATGGTCAGGCCGGATTCGTCAATGACTTCGAACCCGGCCTCAATCAGGGCAGCCTTGAGGCGGCCGACTTTTTTCGCGGTGTCGTTGATCAGCAGGATACGCAGCATGGTCGTGGCTCCTGTCAGCGGCTGGCGAGAAGGGGAGCCGCATCGCTCAAGGCGTGCAGTTTGAAGCTGCGGGCGTACCCGGCCGGGTCCGAGCCGTCCCAGGTGGTGCCGTCGATCAGTTGGCTGCTGCGCATGTCCTGGCGCGGGGACGCGATGTCCAGCGCCGCGCAGGCTTCGCGGTACAGCTTGAGTTGCTGGACGCCCTGGGCCACGGCCAGGTAATCCGGGTCTTCGCGCAGTAGGCCCCAGCGGCGGAACTGGGTCATGAACCACATGCCGTCCGATAGGTACGGCAGGTTCACCTCGCCATTGCCATGAAAGCGCATGGCGTGGGGGTCCTGCCAGCTGTTGCCCAAACCGTCGGCATAAATCCCCAGCAGGCGCGGCTCGATGCAGTCCAGCGGGGCGTCGAGGTATTCGGGCGCACTTAACAGTTGCGCGGTGCTGCGACGGTTTTCGCTGCTTTGTTCGATGAAGCGGCTGGCTTCGAGGATCGCCATCACCAGGGCCCGGGCGGTATTGGGGTATTGCTCGACGAACGCGCGGGTACAACCCAGGACTTTTTCCGGGTGATCGGGCCAGATGGTCTGGGTAGTCGCCAGGGTAAAACCGAGGTTCTGCTTCACCGCGCTGGCGCACCAGGGCTCGCCGACGCAAAACCCGTCGATACGCCCGGCTTGCAGGTGCGCGATCATTTGCGGCGGAGGCACGACCACGCTGTCGACATCCGACAACGGGTGGATGCCCTGGGCGGCGAGCCAGTAATAGAGCCACATGGCGTGGGTGCCGGTGGGGAAAGTCTGGGCGAAGGTCAGTTTCGGGCGAGTTTGGTGCACGTGCCGTTCCAGTGCTTCAGGACTGGTCACGCCTTGGGCCTGCAAGCCATGGGACAGGTTGATGCTCTGGCCGTTCTGGTTCAGCCCCATCAGCACGGCCATGTCGCTCGCCGCGACCCCGCCGATGCCCAGGTGCACCGCGTAGATCAGGCCATACAGGCTGTGGGCGGCATCGATTTCACCGCTGACCAGCTTGTCGCGCAGGTTGGCCCAGGACGCCTGGCGCTTGAGGTTCAGGGTCAGGCCGTAGGGCTGGGCGAAGCCCTGGGTGGCGGCCACGACGACCGGGGCGCAGTCGCTCAACGCCATGAACCCGAGGTTGACCGCGCTCTTTTCCGGGGCATCGCTGCCGTTGACCCAGGCCAGGGGGTTGGCTGGAACTTCATTCATCGTGCATCACCTTCCACTTAATCAGTCTGGCACTCATTTGGCCTTTGGCACCGGCGCCGATGAGCAGTAATGGTGCAAGGCATATGCCAGCCGAGCCCTCATCACCTTCCCATCAAGATTCCAGGCGTCGTGTCTTTCATCCTGTCGGTCCTTCCAACGCCAGGCAGCAAAGGGGACCGTATGCAGGACACAACAATTCGCGCCACGGCATTGCCCGATCTGGGTGAACGCGTGCTGCACCTGCGCGTGGCCCGGGCCCCGGTTCAACTGAGCACCGGGCGGTTGGGCCGCAGCCACTGCCTGCCCGTCGGTTGGGAGGGGTTGGTGGTGCAGAGCGATTCGCTGCGCTTGAGTGGCGGCGAGTTGCATGTCACGCCGGTTTGCGAAGCGACGCTGGTCAAGCTGCAGGCGTTCCTGGACATGAGCGATGCCCTGGTGGATGCCGGGCAACGACTGCACGCGGAGCCATGGGCCCTGTTGCCGGTGGCGGGGGAAACCGTCCGCTCGCCGCAACGGCTTGAACGCTGGTACATCGGCCAAGCGATGAGCGGCACGCCGGCCTATCACGCGGTCGCCCACCTGCTGCGTCATCACGAGAGCTACGGGCTCGTGCGTTTCCTTCTGGAGCAAGGCACCCACAGCGAAAAACTGAACACGCTGGCGCAACGCTACGGCGTATCGGTTTCGCACTTTCGCAGGCTCTGTCGCCAAGCCCTGGGCTCTGCCGCCAAACCGGCCTTGCGTGGCTGGCGCACGGCCCAGGCGCTGTTGAACATGAGTCTTCAGGACGGCTCGTTGACCGATGTCGCGCTGGAGTTCGGCTTTGCTTCGTCGTCACATTTTTCCAAGGAGATCCGCGAACTGGTGGGTTTCGCACCCAGCAGCCTGGCGGATATCACCTACCTTCCAGGCAAGTGAGCCGATGAGCCGCCAACCGTTATCCCCATCCCTTTTATTCGTCTGCCTTAGCGCTGTGATGCTGCTCGCATCCGGTGCCGCAAGGGCCGATGTCTATACCTTCGAGGCTCGCGAACAGAGCGCGCGGACCTTTTTCAGCGAGCTGTCCGGGTCATTGGGCAAGCCGGTGATCGTCAGCAAGGCCGCGGCGGCCAAGCGCATTGGCGGTACGTTCGACCTGCGCACGCCGCAACGGACCTTCGAGCGAGTCAGCGTGCAGATGGGGTTGATCTGGTACAGCGATGGCCAGGCGATCTATTTGTATGACGCCTCGGAAATCAAGAGCGCGATGATGTCGCTGCAGACCCTGACCGTCGCCAAGCTCCAGGCGTTCCTGGGGCGTTCGGGCTTGCACGATGCGCGTTATCCGCTGCGTCACGACGGTTTGCGGACCTTCCATGTGTCGGGCCCGCCGATGTATGTCGACCTGGTGGTGCAAGCGGCCGGGTTGATGGACAACCAGCGCTCGGAACTGTTGCTGGGCAAGCAGCAGATTGGCGTCATCCATGTGCGCAACACCTTCGTCAGCGACCGTAAATATGAGCTGCGTGACGACAAGGTGACCATCCCCGGGCTGGCTACCGTGATCGAAGCGCTGTTGCGCGGCGAGAAGCAGCAGGTCGAGCCAACGGTGGCCCAACCTTCCACCCAGCAGCCACGAGGCGCGATGCCGGTGTTTCCCCTCGAAGGCCTGGCGAACAGCTCTTCGGACCAGGACCCGACGGCACCGCGAATCATTGCGCGCGAGGTGGCCGCCGGCAACATTCGGGTGGTCGCCTACCCGGACACCAACAGCCTGTTGGTCAAGGGGCTGCCCGAGCAGGTGCGCTTTATCGAGAACCTGGTCAATGCCCTGGACACGCCGAAACGCCATGTCGAGCTGTCGCTGTGGATCATCGATCTGCACAAGGATGAACTCAATCAGTTGGGTATCAACTGGCAAGGCGCGGTGAAGTCCGGCGGGCAATTCAGCGCCTCGCTCAACGCCGGTTCGGCCACCACCCTCGACGGCGCCTCGTTCGTGACCCAGGTCATGGCGCTGGAGCGCACCCACCGGGCGAACGTGGTCTCGCGACCGGTGATCCTGACGCAAGAGAACGTCCCGGCGATCTTCGACAACAACCGCACGTTCTACGCCCCGCTGGTGGGGGAGCGCAGCGTTGACCTGCAGCACATCACCTACGGCACGCTGGTCAGCGTACTGCCGCGTTTCGCCCAGGCGGACGAGATCGAGATGTCGCTCAATATCGAGGACGGCAACGAAGTCGAGAACCCCGGCCGGGGTGAGCAACAGAGTGCGTTGCCGACGGTCGGACGCACGCGCATCAGTACCGTGGCGCGGGTGCCCCAGGGCAAGAGCCTGCTGGTGGGCGGTTTCACCCGTGATGACCATGGCGAGCAGATCGGACGCGTGCCAGTGTTGGGATCGATTCCGTGGATCGGCCGCTTGTTCAGCTATCGCCAGAACCGCTCGGCCAACACGGTGCGGGTGTTCCTGATCCAGCCCAAGGAAATCCGCGACGCCCTTGAACCCGTGGAGACGGGCATGCCGTTGCTGACTCCCGAGCAGCACGAACGTGTGCGTCGAATGTACTTCCGGATGTCAGAGCGATGATCCTGCCAACGGTTTCCAGCGGTGGCCGGGTTGCCCAGGCGCGGCTGAACGCCGAGAAGGCCGCCGAACATCCACAACCGCAAGTCGACGCCGAGGCGGGGCTGGACGACAGCGCAACGGCGGCGGTGGCGCAGCGCATCGTGCAGATCAGCGACGAGCTGTCGGCGGCGCTGACGCAGTTCCGTGGCCGGCGCTTGTTCGAACTCAAGTCCGAGACGCTGACCGACACCTTCGAACGCGTGCTCGAGGACGACACCGTACCCAAGGCACGACAGGTGCTGAGCTTGGCGCGGCTGGCGGACAAGCCCGTGGCCTGGTTGCTGCAAATGGCGCGCAGCCTGTTCCCCGACGACAGCGACCTGGCGCTGGTGCTGCGGGCGTTGTTGCGCCGTCGGAACCTGGAAACCCGCACCCGCCAGCGGCTCGAAACGCTGTTGCAGACGGTGGTTGCCCAAAGCTCGCCCAAGCGCATGAACGCCGGGATCAACGCGGCGCTCAAGGCCAGGATGTTTGGCGGGAGCATGGCGGTGCGGGCCGGCCTGCTGCGCGAGACCTACCGGGATTTCCTCGAGTCCGACGAAGGCCCGCTCAGTTGCTACCAGGACTGGATTGCCCTGTACGGCCCGGCACAGCGCACGAATGTGCTGGCCTTCATCGAAGCCGCGCTGCTTACCGACATCAGCGCCCAGGACCCCAGTTGCTCGCGCATCGAGTTCGGCCAACTGTTGACCCGGGTCACCGACCTCAAGCGCCTGCGCTCGGCCGATGCGCTGTTTATCGGCGCTGTGCTCGGCGATGCACTGCTCTGCCGGCACAACCCCCACGAGGCCGACTGGCTGGTGTTCATGTTCGGCGTGTTGACCTACCCCGATGACCTCGACCAGCTGTTGCTCGGGGCGTTGGGGGAGGGGGTGCTGCTCAGTGCCCACCGGGAGCGTTCGACGGTGTTGCAGGCCGTGCGTCGGCTCAGCCTGCAATTGCCGACGCCGCTGTTTGCCGATGAAGAGGCGCCACAACGCCTGGCCATCCAGTTCACTCGCCTGGCCGACGTCGCCTATGCCCACGAACTCATCGAGCAGCGACTGCCCGGTGGCGGCCCATGATCTTGTCCCGGAGCCAGGCCTGAATGCTCAACGTGTTCCTGCGCAATGTCGGCGCGCGCCCGGAGCTGCTGATCCTCACCTTGATGGTGATGATCATCGCCATGCTGATCATCCCCTTGCCAACGGTGCTGGTGGATTTTCTTATCGGCCTGAACATCGTCATCTCGTTGTTGGTGTTCATGGGCTCGTTCTACATCGAACGGATCCTCAGCTATTCGACGTTCCCAGCGCTGCTGCTGTTGACGACCTTGTTCCGCTTGGCGCTGTCGATCAGCACCAGCCGGCTGATTCTCAGCCAGGCCGATGCCGGCGAGATCATCGCGTCGTTCGGCGACTTCGTGATCGGCGAAAGCCTGGTGGTGGGTTTCGTGATTTTTTCCATCGTCACCATTGTCCAGTTCATCGTGATCACCAAAGGCTCGGAACGGGTCGCCGAAGTGGCGGCGCGCTTCTCCCTGGACGGCATGCCCGGCAAGCAGATGAGCATCGACGGCGACCTCAAGGCCGGTGCCATCGACGCGGCCCAGGCGCGGGAAAAACGCAGCGTGCTGGAGCGTGAAAGCCAGTTGTACGGTTCTTTCGACGGGGCGATGAAATTCATCAAGGGCGATGCCATCGCCGGCATCATCATTATCTTCGTCAATTTCATCGGCGGCATGGCCATCGGCGTCGGGCAATTGGGCATGGACATGTCCACGGCCTTGTCCACCTACACGCTGTTGACCATTGGCGATGGCCTGGTCGCGCAGATCCCCGCGCTGCTGATTGCCATCGGCGCCGGCTTCATTGTCACCCGGGTCAACGGTGATGACAGCAACCTGGGGCGCAACATGCTTGCCCAGATGCTGGGCAACCCGTTCGTGCTCGGTGTCACCGCGTTGCTGGCGGTGGGCGTGGGCCTGTTGCCCGGTTTTCCGCTGCTGACCTTCCTCTCGATTGCCAGTGTGCTCGGGCTGGTGGTGTTTGTGCGCCACCGCAAGTCCTTGCGCCAGGCCAGCCCGGGCGAAAGCCGTAGCGAACCTGCCGAGCCAGGCGCGGCGCAGGGTGAATCGGGATTGCTCGACGACGTCGACAACGTTGCCACTGAAACCATCGCCCTGATGCTGCTGGTGCCCCCAGCGCGCCTGCAAGCGTTGGAGAAGGAGCGTTGGGCGGCGCGCTTTCGCAGCCAGTTCTTCGTCGATTACGGGCTGCGCATTCCCGAACCGCGGCTACGGGCCAGCGAGGCGTTGCCAGCCCATCAAGTGGCAGTGCTGATCAATGAAGTGCGCGCCGAGCAGTTCGATATTCATTTCGATCACTGGCGCCTGCTGGACTATTCGCCGGAGCTGGAGCCGTTGGGCTTTGCCCTGGTGCGTGGCAACGACAGCAATCGCCTCGGTGGTGTCTGGCTCACCGCCGCCGACCGCGAGCGCGTGCAGCAGTTGGGCTATCACCTGCGACCTGCCGACGAAGAATGCTATCGCTGCCTGGTCACGCTGCTGGCGCGCAACATCCAGGAGTTTTTCGGCGTGCAGGAAACCAAGCAGCTGCTCGACGAAATGGAAACGCGCTACCCCGACCTGCTCAAGGAAGTCTATCGCCACGTCACGGTGCAGAAGATCGCCGAGGTGCTGCAGCGCTTGATCGGCGAGCGCATCTCCGTGCGCAACATGAAGCTGATCCTCGAAACCCTCGCCCATTGGGCCTCCCGGGAAAAGGATGTGCTGGCGCTGGTCGAGCACGTTCGTGGCGCCATGGCCCGCTACATCAGCAACAAGTTTGCCCAGGGCAACGACCTGCGCGTGCTGCTGTTGTCGGCGGAGTTCGAAGACGTGGTGCGCCGGGGCATCCGGCAAACCTCGGGCGGCAGTTTCCTCAACCTGGAACCGGCCGAATCGGAAGAACTGATGGACCGCCTCAGTGTCGGCCTGGACAGCGTGCACATCGCCCACAAGGACATGGTGCTGCTGTGTTCGGTCGATGTGCGGCGCTACATCAAGAAATTGATCGAGGGGCGTTTTCGGGAGCTGGACGTGATGTCGTTCGGCGAGGTTTCCGAGACGGTCTCGGTCAATGTCATCAAGACGCTATAAAGGAAATTTTACCAATGGTACCAACGGATATCGCCGGGCTATTACGCGAAGCGCTGCGACACAGCGGCTGCGTAGACAGTCAAATAGGGCATTTCGACAGCCACAGCACGATAGAAATGCAGATGAAAAATCTGCCGGATATCAGTGTGGCTGAGGTGGAAGGTGATGTGTGGGTCTGGGCGGCGGTCGCCGAAGCGACGCCATCGTCATTGAATTATTGTGCTTTCGATCTGCTGCAGTTCCTGCTCGAAGGCAACCCGTTTTCCCGTACCGGGCAATTGCACTTGTGCGAAGTCGAAGGGCGGCTGGAGTTGCGTTTTATGGCCAGCGCCTATGCCTTGAACGCTGCCGAGCACTTGGCCCAAGCGCTGGATTCCTTCGTGCAAGCCATTGAACGGCTGTTGGAAATCCTGCGTCGATGAGCATCCACCTGGAAAGACGGGCGGCCCATCCCTTGCGTTTGAGCGGCCCATTGATCGAAGCGGCGCTGCGGGAGGTGGTGGTCGGCGAAATCTGTGAAGTGCGCCGGCATTGGCGTTCGCACCAGGTTGCCGCCCGGGCGCAGGTCATCGGCTTCAAGCCTGGTGCGGTGCTGCTCAGTTTGCTGGGCGAGGCGAAAGGCTTGTCCCGGGAGTCGATGATCGTGCCCACTGGTTCGACCCTGCAACTGACCTGCAGTGACGCCTTGCTCGGCAGTGTGGTCGATCCCCGGGGCGTTATCGTCGAGCGCCTGGTGCCGTCGACAGCGGTGGCCCAGCGCGACTGTGCGGTGGATGCCGACCCACCGTCGTACCAGCAACGGCGGCCGGTGGTGGAGCCGTTGCGCACCGGCATTCGGGTCATCGATGGCTTGCTGACCTGCGGTGTCGGCCAGCGCATCGGCATTTTTGCCGCCGCCGGCTCCGGCAAAACCACCTTGATCAACATGCTGATCGAACACACGGACGCGGATGTTTTCGTGATCGGCCTGATTGGCGAGCGCGGGCGCGAAGTGACCGAGTTCATCGAGCATTTGCGCCAGTCGCCCCAGCATTCCCGTTGCGTGGTGGTGTACGCCACGTCGGATTTTTCCTCGGTGGATCGCTGCAACTCGGCGCTGCAGGCCACCACCATCGCCGAGTATTTTCGCGACCAGGGCCGGCGCGTGGTGCTGTTGCTGGACTCGTTGACGCGCTACGCCCGCGCTCGTCGCGACCTGGCCTTGGCGGCCGGTGAAGCACCGGCGCGGCGCGGCTATCCGGCCTCGGTGTTCGATGCCTTGCCGCGCTTGCTCGAACGTCCGGGTGTGACCGCGTCGGGCAGCATCACCGCCTGGTACACGGTGCTGCTGGAAAGTGACGACGAGCCGGACCCGATCGCCGAGGAGATTCGCTCCATTCTCGACGGCCACGTCTACCTCAGCCGGGCCCTGGCCGCCAAGGGGCACTACCCGGCCATCGATGTCTTGCGCAGCGTCAGCCGGGTGGCGACGCAAGTCACCTCGCCACAGGTCCGGCAACTGGCGGCCGCGACCCGGGACACCCTGGCGCGTCTGGAACAACTGCAGGTGTTTCTCGACATGGGCGAGTACAGCCCGGGCGTGGACGCGGCCAATGACCACGCGCTGCAACGTCGCGAAGCCCTCGGCCACTGGCTGCGCCAGCCGACGGATCAATCCAGCGAACCAGATGAAACCCTGCGGAGCCTGCATGAAATCGTTGCTTGATCAACGACGCCTGCTGGCCTTCAGTCAGTTTCGTCGGCAACGCGGCGAGCAGGCGCTGTTGCGCGTCCAGCGTCAGTTGCAGCCGCTGTTGCAGGAACAGTCCGGTTTCGAGGAACAGGAGGCTGCGCTGCAACGTTTGTTGAGCAGCCATCGGGCCAATGACTGTGTGCTGGATCACGGGCAGTTGTTGGCGCTGTTGCGCACCCAGGCGGTCATCCGTCGGCGCATCGATCTGCTGCGCGTCGAGCGTGGCCGCGTGGATCAGCAGCGCCGACAGGTCGAGCAACAGCTGCAGGTGCAGCGCGAACAACTGCGCGGGCTGCAACGCAAACAGGACAAGTATGAGCGCGCTGTCCAGCAGCTGTTGCGTGGGCAACGGTTGGAGGCGGTGCGCCGCGAAGAACGAGAGCTGGAAGAGTTGATTGGAGTTCGGCGATGAAAGAGGTCTGTGTGCCGCCAACCCGTCTGGTCCACGCCTTGGAACCGGTCGACGAAGACCCGCTGGATGAGCTGCAAGATCTGCTCATCCCGGTGCCGGAGGATGAGCTGCCGCAAGGCGTGCTGGACCTTGTGGTTGCGCTGGTTCGGCAGCAGCGGCCCCCGATGGAAACCGCCCGTGTGCCGGCCTGGCAGGCGATGAGCGTGGGGCAGGAAACGCAGGCGCTCGATCGTGATGAAACGCAACCGATTGCCCGGGAAACGCGGGCGGTTGAACCCGATGGCAGACGATTCCCCGCCCGGGAAACAATCGCTGTTCCACAAGCAGGTCCATTGTTCAGCGAGCCCACGCAACGTCCGTCACCGCAACGCCTGCAGCCTGTTGTTGCTGTCATCGATAAAGCCACAGTGCCGAGGGATGGGGTGTCGACCGAGCCGCTACCAATGGCCCCTGTCATTGTTCCCCGTGTACGGTCGGCCCCCCGTATCGACGAACAGTTGCCTCAAGCGCCGTTGAGTTTTCAGGGCGCGCGCCATGGGTCATCGGTTGCACCGGTGGCGCTGCCCGCACCAGCGCTACCGCCAGCGTTGCCGCCAGCACTTGAGGTCATGGTCGAGGCCTTGCCGGACACGGGCCGGGGCTTGCTGCAAATACCGTTCAGTCGAGGGGCCGCCAGTGGACAGATCACGATCAGCCGGCTGCCTGAAGAGCCCACTCGGAACCTGACGCTCAGCCCAAGCAATGCCCTGGTGCTCGAGCAGCTCAAGGCACCTTTCGAGCTGGCCCGGGAGCCAGCCTGGCGCTTGGCTGACAGTGGCGGTGAGCAGCCGCGCCAGGGCTCGCATCAGGCGCCGGATGAGGATCAGGACGAACAGGGCGAGCGTCCGGCATGAGCGCGTTGCAGTTACGGCGGGTCGACCCTCTGGCGCATGCCCAGGCCCAGGCGATTCAACGCTGGCGGCGTGCCGGGCGCGACGCGGGGTTGGGCAAGGTGCCAGAGCGCTCGGGCTATTTGCGGTTTTGCGCCCAGGGTGACGGCGGCGAGTGGCAGGGGCTGATCGTGGCCCATGATTGGCTGCATCGCGCGCTTCCACAGTTGCGGTCTTTGCTGACGAGCGAAACGTCGTGGACGAATGTCCTCGGATTGTTTCGCGCCGCGCCGCACCCCTTGCTGCTGGAGGTGGATGAGCTGCACTACCGGGCGTTGTCCGACATCGAAGGCGTCGCCCCGGTGCGATTGCCAACCCGCGACCTGCCATGGCTCGACACCCCTCGGGGACGGGTTTGGTTGCTGCAACTGCCGCCGGCACGTTTTGCCAGCGAGCGCTTGGACGCCGACCCATGGCTGGATGAATTGCCGTTGCACCTGGAACTGATTCTCGGCGTCAGCCACCTGAGTCTTGCCAGTCGCAGACGCCTGGGTGAGGGCGATGTCCTGCGCGTCGTCCAGCGCACTCAACGGTGCTGTCTGGCCAACCGTTGCCTCGGCACTTTTACCTTTACCCAAGAGGGGCTACACATGCAACCGACTGTGACCGATACCGATCCAGAGCAGCCGCCGGAGTCTGGCGCGGCCATCGACCTGGGCGCGCTGCCGGTGCGCCTGGAGTTCCTGCTCGCCACCCATCAAACCGACCTGGCGACGCTGTCGCGCATCATCGAGGGACAACTGATCCCGTTGGCCGAAGATGCCGCGCGGCACATCGAGGTGCGCGCCAACGGCAAGCCGGTGGCCCAGGGGGAACTGGTGCAGTTGGACGGCCAGTTGGGGGTCGAGTTGTTCAAGGTCTATCGAGCGGGCGCCGATGAATGACGTCTCGCTGATCGCGCTGCTGGCGTTCGCTTCGCTGCTGCCGTTCCTGGCGGCGGCGGGCACCTGCTACCTCAAGTTCTCCATCGTCTTCGTCATCGTGCGCAACGCGTTGGGCCTGCAGCAGGTGCCATCGAACATGGCGCTCAATGCGATTGCCCTGATGCTGGCGATTTTCGTCATGACGCCGGTCATGAAGCAGGGCCATGACTACTACAAGCGCGAGGCGGTGACCTTTACCGACATTGCGTCGGTGGTGGACTTCGCCGAGAACGGCCTGGGCAGCTACAAGAATTACCTGCGCAAGTACACCGACCCGGAGCTGGCGCAGTTCTTCGAGCGGGCCCAGGCGTTCCAGGCTGAAACCGACGCGGGCCTGCCTGCCGATGAAGAGGTTGAGACCTCGCTGTTTTCGCTGCTGCCGGCCTATGCGCTGAGTGAAATCAAAAGTGCTTTCAAGATTGGCTTCTATCTGTACCTGCCCTTCGTGATCGTCGACCTGGTGATCTCCAGCATCCTGCTGGCACTGGGCATGATGATGATGAGCCCGGTGATCATTTCCGTGCCGATCAAACTGGTGTTGTTTGTCGCACTGGACGGCTGGGCGTTGCTGTCGACCGGGCTGGTCAAGCAATACCTGACCTTGCTGGCCTAGGTGCACCGATGAACGATCTGGTCTATGCCGGCAACAAAACCTTGTACTTGATCCTGCTGATGGTGGCCTGGCCGATCATCGTCGCCACGGTGGTCGGCCTGGTGGTCGGGTTGATCCAGACCGTGACGCAGTTGCAGGAGCAGACGCTGCCGTTTGGCTTCAAGCTGTTGGCGGTGGCGGCGTGCCTGTTCCTGCTTTCGGGCTGGTACGGCGAAACCTTGCTGGATTTCAGTCGTGAAGTCATTCGCCTGGCGTTGAGTTAGGCCGATGTCTGTGGCGTTGTTTTTCGAGCTATACGCCTGGTTCGCTGCGGCGGTGTTGGGTGTGGCGCGCCTGGCGCCGATTTTCTTCATGTTGCCGTTTCTCAATAGCAGCGTGCTGACCGGTGTCACGCGCCAGGCGGTGATCGTGCTGGTGGCGCTGGGCTTCTGGCGCTACGTCGGCGTGCCTACGCCAGCCCTCGACAGCGTGGCGTTCCTCGGTCTGGTGCTGCGTGAGGCGGGTATTGGTGTGCTGCTGGGCGTGCTGCTGGGCTGGCCGTTCTGGGTGCTGCATGCCATGGGCAACCTGATCGACAACCAGCGCGGGGCCATGCTCAGTAGCACGGTGGACCCGGCCAATGGTGTCGACACCTCGGAGTTGGCGAATTTTCTCCAGTTGTTTGCCGCGGCGGTTTATCTCGAAGGTGGCGGCCTGTTGTTGATGCTCGAAACCGTCGGCCACAGTTATCGCCTTTGCGCGCCAGCGAGCAGTTGTGAGCTGCACCTGCCTGCACTCTATTCATTGCTCGATGCACTGGTGAGCAAGACCCTGGTCATCAGTGCGCCGGTGGTGGCGACCTTGCTGGTCAGCGAGGCGCTGCTTGGGTTGCTCTCGCGGTATGCGCCGCAAATGAATGCTTTTTCGGTGTCGCTGACGGTCAAGAGCCTGGTGGCGCTGGTGGTCTTGATGCTGTATTTCGGCGTGCATCTGCCGGACGAAGTTCTGCGCATGGGCATGCTGTCCGACGGCTTGGCGCAGTATCTGGAGGGCGGAGATGTCATCCAGCGCCTCGAAGACTGAAAAGCCCACCGCCAAGCGCCTCAGGGATGCCGCGCGCAAAGGACAGACGTTCAAGGCCAAGGACCTGGTCATCACCTGCCTGACCCTGTGTGGCATCACCTACATGGTCTTCAACAGCTCGTTGATCGAGATCATGGAGGTCTACCGGCGCATCATCGCCAGCGATTTCGACGCCGACCTGCAAGCCTACTCGGCGATGCTGGTGCTGGTCGGCCTCAAGGCATTGCTGCCATTGTTGCTGGTGTGCGTGCTGACCAGTGCCTTGCCGGCCTTGCTGCAAAGCGGTTTTGCCTTGGCCAGCGAAGCCTTGAAACTGAATCTGGGCGCCTTGAACCCGGTCAATGGCTTCAAGAAGCTGTTCAGCCTGCGCACCGTCAAGGACACCTTCAAGGCGCTGTTGTACCTGGGCAGTTTCGCCATGGCGCTGTGGATTGTCTGGCTTACCCAGCGGCAATTGCTGTTCGCCCAACTGTTCGCCCAGGCGCCAGCGTTGTTCGCGATCTGGGGGCGTTTGCTGCTGGTGTTGGTGCTGGCATTCCTGGCCTGCGTCCTGTTGATCGTCGTACTCGATGCCCTCAGCGAATACTGGTTGTTCATGAAAGACCAGATGATGGACAAGGATTCGGTCAAGCGTGAACACAAGGAGCAGGACGGCAACCCGCAGATCAAGGGCCGTCGCCGCGACTTGCACATGGAGCTGTTGTCGGAGCAGGTCAAATCCGATGTGCGCAGCTCGCGCATGATCATCGCCAACCCCACCCACATTGCCATCGGCGTGTATTTCCGCCCGGAGATCACGTTGCTGCCGTTTATCTCCCTGATGGAAACCAACCAGCGCGCCCTGGCGGTTCGAGCGTACGCCAAGGAAGTGGGGGTGCCGGTAATCAATGACATCGCCTTGGCCCGCCGCATCTTCAAGACCCACCAGCGCTACAGCTTCCTCCAGGTGCAGGAAATCGAGGAGGTGCTGCGGCTGCTGATCTGGCTTGAGCAGGTTGAGCAGGCGTGAGGCCAGGCACAGCCAGGCACAGTCCTTTGTGGTGGGAACCTGTGGGAGCAAGGCTTGCCCGCGATGCAGCCGCCTCGTACTTGCCCAGACCGCATCAACTTTATCGCGGGCAAGCCTTGCTCCCACAGATGAATCCATCCGCCACAAAAGCAACCTTGCTGGGCTGGAGGATTGTGCGATGCAGCTCGATTGGAGAGCCCCTGTCACTCGTGCTCTGCACATAACCGTGTGGCGAGGGGATTTATCCCCGCTGGGCTGCGTAGCAGACCCAAGGCAGTGAACTCAATCTGTCTGGCACACCGAGTTTTCAGTTTTGGGGCCGCTGCGCAGCCCAGCGGGGATAAATCCCCTCGCCACAAAAGCACTCTCATCAGGCAGGAGGTTCGTGTGCGTTTCAACGGCGGCATGAGCGCAATTTGGCAGCGTGCTTGCCGGCGTTTTGGCTCAATGCATCGGTCAGCGACGCTGGCGTTTTTTCAGGAGTGTGGCTGATGAGTCGCGATAACAAACAAGACGAGCAGGTGGCCCTGGACGTCGTCGATGCAGTGCTCGGTGGTGCGGCGTTGAAAGACGTGCAAGGCATCAGCGACGAGCACATGGGCAGTCTCTATGCCTTCGCCTTCCAGTTCTATGAACAGGGGCGATTGGACGATGCCGAGAAGTTCTTTCACTTCCTGTGCATCTACGACTTCTACAACAGCCATTACTGGATGGGACTGGCTGCGGTGCACCAACTCAAGCAAAACCACCAAAAAGCAATCGACCTGTACGCGATCGCCTTTGCCCAGGGCAAGAACGACTATCGGCCAATGTTGTACACCGGCCAATGTCACTTAGCCCTGGGTAAGGTCGGCAAGGCCCGGTTGTGTTTCGAATACGTGCTCGAGCAAGCCACGGAAGACGATCTGCGCGAGCAGGCCAAGGTGTATCTCGACACCCTGGCCCACATGGAACAGCACTGTTCGGAGGACTGAACATGAGTGAAATCAGAAACACCCCAAACCCCGCATTCCAGGGCGCAATGAGCCGCAGCGAGGCCTTTGAAAAATACGGCGCGGCGGCCAGCAAGGCCGCCAGGACCGCGGATTTTCAGGAGGCCGGCCAGAAAGCGCTGGCGGACCTGATGTCAGTGAAATACGAAGGCCACGACGGCCCGTCCGCCGCCAGTACCGGTCGGCCCGCATTACACCCGCCTGCGCCGCGCGCCGATGGCAATAAACAGGAAACCAGCGGCGATCTGTTCACGTTATTGATGGCGATGATCAGCGAGCTGATCGGCGAGGTCGACGTCAAGAAACTGAAAAATCGCCTGGCGATGCTGCAGAGCATGGCTGGCGCCAAGCAACAGGCCCATGAAAACCTCTCGGCTGAATACACCGCTGCCGTCGAGGCCATGACGGCGGCCGAGGGCAATGTCGGCAGCAGCCAGGAACACCTCGAACAACTGCGCGATCGGGTCTTGCACTTCCAGGGACTGCTGGATGAAAGCGAGGCGCGGCTGGCGCAACTGGACCCTCAGTCGCCTGAATATGCACAGGAGCTGGCCCGTCGCGACCAGCTCAAAGGCGAAGTGGCGAACCATACCCAAGCCTTCAACGTGGCGACCGATGCGCATCTGACGCTGATTGAGATCGCCACCGCCTGCGCCAAGGCTGTGGGCACGGTATTCGCGAAAGTGGTCTCATCCAGCGTGAACAGCTCGACCCCCAAGCCGACCGATGAAAAGGCCCTCAGCAGCAGTGCGCTGGCGTTGTTGAACCGCTTGAAAATCATCGAACTGCTCGGCGAGTCGGCGCAGAACAAGGAGGAGCTTAGCCAAGAGCTGTTCCAGGAACTGCAGGCCAGGCTCCAGGCGCACATGGAGCGTGAATCGGAAAAATACCTGGAGGAAGTGCGCAAGGCCGAGGCCTTGCAAAAAACCATGGGCTGCATCGGCAAGATCGTCGGGGCGATCCTGACGGTCGCGACCATCGCCGCCGGGGTCCTGACCGCTAACCCGGTGCTCATCGCCGTGGGCGTGGTCGGCGCGGCCGTGATGATTGCCGACTCGGTGATCCAGGACAAAACCGGCGTGTCGTTCATGGCTGAAGCCATGAAGCCGCTGACCATTGTCATGCAGGAAGCCATCAAGCTGTTCACCGAGATCTACACCAAGTTGCTGAGCGGCCTGGGCGTTGATGAAGACACGGCCAAGAAAATCGCGCAGATCGCCGGCATGATCCAGGGCATCGCTTCTACCTTGGCGGCTGTCGCGTTGGTGGCCGTGGTCGGGGTGCAGGTGATCGGGCCGATGGTCAGTGCCATCGCTTCGAAACTGGCCTCGGTGGTCGCCCAGGCCACGCCTGCCGCGATGCAAGCGATGAAGCAAGTGGCAACTTCGGTCGGTAACACCTTGACCCAGATGCTCACCCAGTTGCGCGGGTTCATCACCAATGGTGCTGATCCGGTATTGCTGGCGCGTTACGCCGCCAACCTGGAGATCGCCCAGGCCGTTACCGAATTCGGCAATGTCGCGGTGCAGGGCGGGCTGCAAATGGAGAGCAGTCGGCTCCAGGCCTGGGCCTCCGTGCACCTGGCCGATGTGCGGGTAGGCATGGCCATCAGCGAGGAAGTCAGCGCCTACCTGACCCAGGTGGTCGAGAACTATGGGCAGGCGATGCAGGAGCGAACCCGGCAAATAGAGCATGTGTTTGCCGATATGCAACGCAGCCATTCCGTCAGCCTGCAAATGGTTCGACATGTCTAACATCATTCTCGAAAGGTATTTCTGATGATTGCTATCGGCGCTACGAACAGAGGCGTACCCACTGTCGTTGAACATGATCCGAGCAACGACACTGCGCTGATTGAGTCAGTCGGCCAAGACCAGGTTTTGAAGAAGCTCAAAAGCGAGGCTCTTTTCGGCTCTTCCGCACTCGACAAAATCACCGCAGAGCAAGTGCTCCGCAACGACAACTTCACCGTGCCTTCGCCTGCGGAACTCGAACGTGCAATCGATGCGTATCAACCCACGGAATCGGATTGGGAGGATTTCGGCGTGGCGTTGCTGATGGTCAGCGACGAAGTGCGCAACGAGCTGGCCTTCGATCCAGGCGCCTGGGAGAAACACGCCAACGTACTGGTGGCCGCGATCATCGCCCTGAACATCGCACGAGTCGCCAATGCGCAACTGCGCGGCCATTTCAGTGTCATGGCTTCCGAGGCGGCGAAGTCCCAGGGCGCGGCCATCATCGAGTCCGGCAAGGCGGCGCTGAACAGCGCCATTACCGCCGCGGTGGTGTCCGGCGCCATCGCCGGGTTCGCCATGGTCAAGACCTTCCAGGGCCAGGCGATGAAGCATGCGGACATCGACCTGCATCGCCGCAACGCCATGGACGCGGGCAACCTCGAACGCGACCTCAAGCTGGAGCGCAATCGCAATGAGTGGAGCCCGGACACCACTTACAAGATCAAGACCCTCGATGATTTTGCCCGCCCGACCACCGTCGACTTCAAACCCAAGGGCTCGACACTGACGAACCAGGAACAGGCCTGGTTCGACGGGGAAATCCTCAAGGCCCAGAAGGTTGGTCAAACGTCCGACTGGCTGAGCCAGATGGGCAGCAAGGGCATCGAAAAGAAACTGGAAATCGGCCGCGCGCTCAATGCCATGTCGATGAGCATGAGCCAGGTGGTGGCGAAGATTGTAGGTCTGGATGAGTTCAAGGCGCGTGCAAAAGGAGAGCTGATGCAAAGCGTGCAAAACACCCAGAAGAGCCTGAGTGACGGGATTGGCCAGAAAGACGCGGCCGAGGCGGCGTTGGTGCAGAAGCTGATGGAGATGGTGATGCAGCTGTTTCAATCGCGCAGTGATGTTATCCGTGCCGTGACGGCGTGAAGGAGAGAGGTCTATGGAAATTACCCAATCGATTCGTTCGCCTATCGTATTGCTGCCGAACGTAGAGGCCATCACGGATACCGCGTCGCCTGTGGACGTACCCGCTGAGATTCAAACGGTCAGTTCCCTGACGAATCTACTCGATCGGTCCATGAACGCAATGAATCGCAGCCTGGGCCATTTGCTCAAGTGCCCGTCAATCATCGCCAAGCCTCTGGAAGGCACGGCGGCCGAGACCACAGCACAACACCTCGTCGCGGAGTTTGTCGAACAGATCCACTTCAAGCGTGACCGAGCGCAAATGTGGGCCGTGCAGGTGCGCCAGTGCTGTGCGGTGATGACCCACAGCCAGAAAACTGGGCTCTTGGATGAAAGTCAGCGCCAGCCGCTCAATGACGAGCAAAGCAGGATCCTTCGCGCCCTCCAGGAACATCTGGAAGAGCAGAAGCCCCGTGAGATCGCGGAGGCTTTGGATGCGACGATCAACTCATCGAATGACTTCTTTGAAAAACTGCTTGAACTGATCGACCTGATCAAGAACGGCTACCTCGCCGGCTATGAGCACATCATTGCGGCTTATTCGGACTTCTTTTCCGACTTCAACAGCGAAATCACCGCGATGATGAAGGATTGGATCGAAGGGGCGAACGACGGCAAGGAGGTCAAGTTGAATGTGGGCGCGTTGCGCAATGCATTGGATAGACTGATCGCAAAATATTCCCTACCCAACTCCGCTGCCATCCTCTTTCCAAAACCACCTGAAACAGGCGCAACTAAGGAAGAGGCGGAAAACTGGCTCAAGGCACTGGGCCTACCTGCGAGTTGCCTCAAGCAAAATCCCGCCCCGAACGGTCCTTGGTGTGTCGTCATCGACACCGGGCCACTGACAACGATGAAAAGTAGTCTGCCGTCGGGCGGCGGCACGGTGACCTGGGATACCGCCAAATTCAACGCCTGGCAAACCGGCTTCAACGCCCAGGAGGAACGCATGAAAAACGTGCTGCAGTCGTTTACGCAGAAGTATTCGAATGCTAATTCTTATCATGACAATTTCAATAAGACGTTGTCGGCGCATTTGAATCAGTTTGCGGATATGTTGCGGGCGATATTGAATTTTTAATCTTGCGATGGGGTGATGGATGAATCAACCAAGTGCTGGAGTGTGTATTGATTCTGAAGTGATGAAATTACTATCTGACTATTTTTCTTTGGCTTCGCGGAAGTTAGGCAGAAGCTCACGGTTAATAGAAGACTTAAGTGCCGATTCTGTGGATGTAATAGAAATTATTATGATTATTGATGAGGTGTTCGGTGTGGAGCTTTCGTCGGAACAGATAATTGAATGGCGGACTGTAGCAGATGTTGTTTATTCGGTTGCAGAGGCAGCTGGTATTGAAGTGGAGCTGGGAAGTGTAGGCGAGCAAAGCTGAAATTCAGCTAGTGTCTGTTGTGCAATTGCAAAAAGAAGGTTGTGAGAGCTAGTGGGTTGTGTTTTTTTTCTTGGGTTTAATTATTTGATAGGTGGTTTATGAGGGTTGAATGTTTTGAAGTCGCTCCGAGACTGATGGTTGGGTCATGTAATGTGCCAGCACTTGGTCAAGAGGTGGTTAAGGTTAGCAATGGCTCGGCAGTGTTGTCTCCTGTTAGCAAGGTGTCTTTCGATCTAAAGGAAGGCGCTTTAGGAGTAGGCGGTAACTCTCAGGGTGGCGGGGTGAATGAAGCTAATGCTAAAAGTGTTCTGGCGGATTTGAAGCGGTTGCCAAAGTCAGAAAACACTTTTCAAGAACGTTTGGCGTGTTTGTTGGCTGATCCTTCACTAGAAACATGGCAGGCATTTACTTATCCGTCAAATGAAGAGCTGGTTGCGCAGAAAGCGAGTGGTGACGTCGGGTTTAGAGAGTTTTTAAGGGGGGGTGGTGTTTGGTTACCGGAAGTTGAGAATGTGAATCACAATATAATAAATAATCTGCTTGTCAGGGCTGCTGATAAGTACGCGGAATCGTTCGTAGATCTTATGCTAGGAGATGGAAAGGTAGAAGTAAGTGATTTAGTTATCGCACGAGGAGCTCCTGGTGTCGGAAAAAGCCACTATTTGGCAAATCAATACGCTTTGGCTGTCGATGATGCCAAGGCTATGATCCAACATCGGATACAGGGACTAACAAGTGCTCAGGTTCATTTGCAAGGAAAGATAATAATTCAACGTTTTGAACATGCCCTGATGGAAAGGTTCTCATTGGTACTTACTTTGGATGCTTTGTATCTTACGATGGATGCTGTTAAGAATAAGCTTGATGCAATGATTGAGAGTGGTAAGGATCAGAAGGTGTCTGTGCGGGATATTCAGGTGGACTTGATTACTTTGTGTTGTCGAGTTTTAAAGAGAAGTGTTTTTCAACCACGTCTGACGTTTGCCGCAGTAAGTGATTATGCTAAAAGTTCATTGCAGAATAGGCAGGCATTTATTGAGCTCTTGGAGCAAAAGCAGGCGCTCGTTAAGGACTATTCACTTTTGGTCTGGGAAGCAGGTAAGTACATTGAAGCTGCTCGTTTTTGTCCGGAAGAAGGCAGGGTAGTTGCTGTTGATGACGCTTTGTTCGATAAGTGTAAGTCTTTTGAAGGTGTCGATGCTGAAATCGAAGAAGTCCGCCGTATGGTGATTGATGAGCTTTTTATGAAGACTGTTGTGAAGGACCTTGATAACGTAGAGGCTCAACGCTTTGTGAAGGCTTTAAAGGTGTATGAGGGGCGGACATTGGAAGAGGCTATGTTTATTCATTCCCGTGATACAAGTTTAGAGGGGGGCGTAGGGGAGAGGGTATTAAAAGGGGTGTTGTTTTGAAAGTGCGATAGTGATTAACAGATTGAGCCTGCAGGCGGATGAATTTCAGTCGCTGCGAGTCATTGCGGTGGTAATCAAGAATTTAAAAATCTAATTCTTGTAGGCGGTCAGTTTTAATGCATCGCTCGTGGAGTTGGCCCTAGGTACATGTCTATAGGCGTGGACTTGTAAGGTTCGCTGGGTGACGGCCTACTCAATATGTTGTGGTTTCCTACGCAAATGAGGCTTTTAGTCCTACGGAATCCCCCCACACATCTTCCTATAGTCACGCAGCTCGTCATCCCGAGCCTGTGCCTGCCACAGGCTCAATCGCGCTTCAGTAACTTTCTATAGAGAAGTCTCAGTGTATGGACAGTGCAACTGATCAAACCCCAGTCAAGTCATTCGTTTTTGACCACTGGCTACTGCAAAGCGATGGAACGCTGATGCGAGATGGACAAGGAGTTCATGTTCCACCCAAAGAGCTGCACGTGCTGCGCCTGTTGTTGAGGTCGGCGGGTACGGTCGTGAGTAAGGATTATCTGCTTGATCATGTCTGGCCGCGGATGGATGCGGCGGAAGAGTCGTTGACCCGGTGTATCTATGCCTTGCGCAAGTTGTTCAAGGAGCACAAGGGTTACATTGCGACGGTTTACGGCCAGGGTTATCGGTTCACCGGTTCCGTGGTCGAGCTCGATGTGACGAGCCAGGCGAGGGCGGTGGCGCCGTCGTTGGCGGTGTTGCCTTTGCGCAATCTGGACGAGATCGCCGCGCTGGATCTGCAGGATCTGATGATCCGCCAATTGACCACAGCATTCGGTGAGGCGTTGCATGTCATCCCCTCGGGGCTGATCGCGGCCAGCGGTGTATCGGACGATGTGCGGGCGTTGGCCGGGCGGTTGCCGGCGGATTACTGCTTGAGCGGGCGTTTTATCGGCGCGGGCGGGCTGCAACACTGGTCGGTCGAGTTGATTCGTGGCTGCGATCAGTCTCTGCTGCATGGGCAGACGCTGGATGCCTGTGATCTTGGGGAGGCGCTTGGCGTGTTGACCAGCCTGGTGGCCCAGTGTGTACCCGGGTTGCGTCCGGTCGGTGATCGCTGCGGGTCCTATTCGGCGGCGGTGGCGTATCTCAACGGGTTGTGCAGCGTGCAGCAGCACACGGTGCAAAGCCTCGGCGATGCCCTCGTGCTGTTCAGGCAGTGCGTGAAGCTCGACGCCGGGTACGCACCACCCTGGTGTGGCTTGGCGGATGTGTGGCTGGGGCGGGCGATGATGGGCCTGGGTGATCCGGCTCGCGCCATCGAGGAGGCGCATTCGGTGGTCTCCCGTGCGTTGGCACTGGACCCCGCCAGCCTCCCGGCGTTGACGCGCCTGGCGTTGCTCACCAGTTTGCGCGGTTGCGAGCAGGCGGCCCAGGTGTTGTTCCGGCGCTGCCTGTTGTCGGCCGATCAGGCGGACGTGCTGTACTTTCACGCCTGGCATCACTGGTTCTGGCGGCGCAACGAGCAAGCGGCGCAGATGGTCGACCAGTGCCTGGCGCATGATCCGGACTGTGTCCGGGCGCAGATCCTGCGGGTGCGCATTCACGAACAGCTGACGTGGATCGGCGAGAGGCGCCTGGCATGAAGCGGCGCCGGAAAACCTGGTTATGCGTGCCGGTGTGTCTTGGCCTGGGTCTTGGCACGCCCCAGGCACAGGCCTGGTGTTGGAGCAGGGCGGGGCAGTTGCACGCCATCGAGCCCGAGCTGCTCCAAGCGATTGCCGAAGTCGAATCAGGTCTGCGCTCGGACGCCATCAACCACAACCGCAACGGCACTCGCGATATCGGGCTGATGCAGATCAACAGCATTCATCTATCGCGCTTGAGTGCCCAGGGCATCACCGAGCAACGCCTGTTGGATGAGCCTTGCCTGTCGGTAGAGGTCGGTGCCTCGGTGCTGGCCGGGTTTATCGCCCGTTACGGTTACAACTGGACGGCGGTCGGCGCCTACAACGCCGGCAATGCCCCGGATCGCCAAGCGGCGCGGCTGCGTTATGCGCGCAAAGTCTGGCAACGTTACCAAGTGATCACCCAGGCCGGGGACTGACGGCGTCACGAACGGGCCCCGCGCAGGATTCTGATCCTTTGCAGCACGCATTCGGCAGAATCGGATCAGGAATCCTGCGAACGCCTTTCCTAACCTACCTGCTCATTCGACCTTCCTGGAGTTTGGACGGTGACAGTCCCTACGGCCCCCACGCTACAGCCCTGCATCCTGCGGATCCTCAACGGTCCGTTGCAGGGCTGCGAATTCCCGCTCGGCGAGGGCACGACCCTGTTCGTCGTCGGGGCCGTGGAGGTGTTGGGGGACGGCGCACGTGTTGCCAGCGTGCCGGCGGATGCGATCTTCGTTCCCCTGGAGGAGGGTGGCTGCAATTTCGAGGTACTGGCCGACCAGGCCACGCCGGACGGTGTGCCGGTGCGCTTGCTCGGTGATTCGATCGAAGTACGTCACTGCGTCTTCCAGGCCCGTATGCAACTCGGCGGGTTGCAAGTGGCCTTGCGTCCAGCAGATCAATCCTGGGCGCCCGAGTGTCTTGGTCCGGCAGATAGCCCGTGCAATGCCGCCGTGTTCAGCGGATGGCGTGCCCATTGGCCCCGCGGGATTGCCGGTGCTCTGGCGTTGGCTGCGTTGGTCGCCGTGGTCAGCCTCTGGTCGATGCCGGGGCCGTCGCCTGAAACCGATATTCGTGGGTTGATCGCCGGCGCCAGTGCGCCGGTCCAGGTGCTGCGCGGTCGTGATGAGGCGGTTTATGTCTTCGTGTCTTCCGAGCGCGATGCCGGTTGGAGCCGGCAGGTGCTGACGCGCCACGCCCGCCTGAACAGCGAGGTACTGCTGCTGGACCAGGAGCGTCGCCGGCTGGAGCAACTGCTGGTCGACCATGATCCGCAACTGGCGTGGCACTTCCTGGACCTCAAGGATCCGTCGGTGCCGCGCCTGTTGCTCAGCGCACAACGCAACCTGCTCACGCCCGACAAGCAGGCCAAGCTGCTCGATACCGTGCTCGCGGCGGCGCCGTATGCCCACGATGTCGTGCTGCAGATGCAGGATGACGTGCTGCTCGCTGACCTTGCGCAGGGCGGCTTGCAACGCCTGGCATTGACCTTCAACCGGGTCGAACACGCAGATGGGGTCTCGTTCGCCATCGAGGGCAATCTGCAAGACGGCGAGCTGGCCGCTGCGCGCCAGTACGTCGACGATTTCTACCGGCAGTGGGGTGATCGCTACGTGCACTTCATGGTCGAGCTCAAGGACGACGCGCTCAAGGGCAAGTCGTTCCAAACCGGCCCGCAGGGCTACGTCAAGACGAGTCCTTCGTCTTGGTATTTTTCCAAACAGATACCGTAGGTGAGCAATGGCTGATATCGGTTTACCCATCAAATTTCCCGACGACTTCCTCGGCGACCAAGCCTCCGCGTTCGAGGAAGGGGCAAAGCTACTCAAAGTAGCTTTGGACGAAGCGCTTACAAAGCTGCAAGGCGATGCCTCTGATCCCGGATTGTTGGCGGCCTACCAGACCGCATTTTCCTCCTACACGGTGTTCCGCAACGCCCAGACCAACACGATCAAGGGCTTCAAGGATATCGACATGGCGATCATCCAGGCGGCCCGCTGACGCTTTCCCTTTCGACTGGCCATCGCTCGTGACGATGGCCATTTAATGAGTGCATCGTATGTCCACCCAGAGTTTTGCCCCGTCGCTTATCGCACAGTCAGCCTTCGTTGAATTGCGTGCTCCGCAGGAAGGTCCGATCGTTTCCCTGGAATCGCGCTTGATCGAAATGTTTGCCGGTTCCGCCGTCGACAGCGCGCAAGAGGTCTCGGCGATCAATCAGCTGCTGCAACGTCCGGATATCACCGACCCTGAAGTATTGACCCAGTTGCTGGAGCTGACAGGGCAATACAACGTGGAGATCAACTTGCTCAACGTGCTGGTGCGCAAAGCCGTGGGCACGGCAGAAACCCTGTTGCGTGCCTCATGAAGACCGGCGTGCTGGTGGTGCTGTTGTGCCTGGCGCTGGTGGGGTGTCGCCAGCCGAACCTGCTGGAAGGGCTGGATCAGCAGCAGGCCAACGAAGTGCTGTCGGTGCTGCAACGCAACAACATCGCGGCGGTGAAAGTCGACACCGGCAAAACCGGGTATGCGGTGAAAATCGACGCCCGTGATTTTTCCGCCGCCGTTGATCTGCTCAACCTCTATTCGCTGCCTTCCCGGCCACGCCTGCAAGTGGCCGAGATGTTTCCGTCCGATTCCCTGGTGGCCTCGCCCCGCGCGGAAAAGGCCCGCTTGTATTCGGCGCTGGAGCAGCGCATCGAACAGTCGCTGAGTGTGCTCGAGGGCGTGGTGTCGGCGCGAGTCCATGTCAGTTACGACCTGGATGCCGGCGAGGGCGGGCGCAAGTCGCCGCCTATTCATCTCGCGGCGGTGGTGCTGCATGAGCGTGATGTCGAACCGCAATTGTTGATCACCGACATCAAGCGTTTTCTCAAGAACAGTTTTGCGGCGGTGGAGTACGAGAACGTCTCGGTGGTGCTGTCCAAGCGCTCACCGACCCAGCATGTCGCGCCGTCGGTGGCTGTGACGCGGGGGCATTCGCCGTGGCCGTGGTGGTTGGCGGCGATCAGCGCGGTGTTAGTGGCCGGTGGCGGCGCTTGGGTCTATCGCCAGTCAAGCGCAGGGCGGCGTGATGTCGGAGCTTGAGTGCCTGGAACAGATCCTCGCCGAGCCTTTGGCGTATCTGCACCCCCAGCGTCTGGTTGTACCGGCGGGATTCGAAGGCGTCGAGGCACGCACGTTGCTCAACCGGATCGTGCTCGAAGGGTTGGGGCTGCACGGCCCGTGGCCTTCGATGCCGTTGTCCGGCGTGGCGAAGCAATGGGTTCGCCATTGGCGACAATTGCCCTATATCGCCTTGCTGATGGGTGCCTATCGCTTGATGCCTGACCTGGCGCGCGGCGCGGCGCTGCAGTGCTTGCCCGTGTCGGTTCGTCGGTTTGCCAGCTTCAATCTGGGGGCTCGTGGCGGCCTGCCGGTGGAGTGCGTGCCGGTTTCAATGGCGCGGGTCGAAGCGGCCGGCCTCAATGCGTTGTGGAGCTGGAACGAGCACGTTCCTCATCTATTGCTCGAGCGCCTGAGCTTGCAGTTCTGCGAGCCGGTCGTTCGCTTGCATCGGCAATGGCCCGTGACGAAACCTGATCCAACCCTGTTCTTTTTGGCGGTGCAGCATGCTCGACTCCATCCGACTCCTGACTGACCTGCCCGCATGCGAAGACGTGCGCCTGGCTCGCGAAGACATCACTGCCGCGCGCCGTCGTCAGCGCTTACAGCTGGAGGCCCAACGCCGCGCGCGGGAGTGTCTCGAGCAAGCGCACCGTGATGTCGAGGCGGTGCATGCACAGGCGTTCCAGCAGGGCTATGCCGAAGGCGTCCTGCGTGCGAGCGAACATCTGGCTGAAGGCCTGCTGAATTCGCAAACCCTGGGATTGCAATTGCGCAACGATCTGGCCCGGGCCGCTGGTGATCTGCTCGGGCAAGCCTTGAGTCGCCCCGAGTGGCTGGATGAAATGCTGGAACGTTGGCTGGCCGGGCAGGCGGGCGACTCGGGCGCGGTCCTGCACCTGTTGTTGCCAATGCATTGCCGTCCGCGCGGCCAAGCGCTGCGTGAGAGCGTGGGCAGGCGATGGAACGGCGAGCTGATCCTGGAATATCACCCGCAAGACCGCTATGTGCTGCGCCTGGCGGATCAACTGCTGGAGTTCGATGTCGAGGCGACCCGGGAACGGCTGGTGCCCCGGTTACTGGCGAGCCTCGCCAACCTGCCGGAGACGGTGCGCTTGTTGGATCAGGCCTCAAGGCAGGCGCTGGCGGATGTGTGCGCAAGCTTCACCGATTTCGCGCCAACCGACACTGCCGAGGCTCGCCATGAAGATTGAATCCATGACGGTTTCCAGCCTGCTCGATCACGACGCGAATGAGTCGGTCCAGACCCTGGAATCGCGGCTGCTGGCGGCCCGCGAGCAAGCACCTGACAGCAAACGCCCCAATCCCGAGTTCGAGCACTTGTATCAATTGCTACTGGCGATGGAGGGGCAGGGGGAAAAGGCGATTCATGAATTCCTCCGTACGTTGCGCGGGCCGGATGGCATGGCGGCGGCGTACCCCACCGCCCAGGCGTTGATGGCGATCACGCTGCAGGTTTTGGTGCGATTGAAGGACGATGGGTTGGAAAAGTCGCAGATCTATAAGGAGGTCAGCGGCGCCAATGGGTTGGCGTTCGCGATGGACCTGTTTACCAAAAGCTTTATGCGGGACGTGTTCCAGCCCATGGGGGATGAGGCTTGGGAGAAGAGTGAGTGGTGAGAGACGCTCAAGGATAACGCCTATAAAAATAACAAGGAGAAACAAATATGCGAGTTGATACTTCATTTACCCCTTCAATAGCTTCCACGGCGTCCGGCAGCGTTTCATCCTTAGAATCTACGATCAGTCCACTTGATGCTTCGAAGTTGGAGATTGGGGATTTTAGCGTGAAGTCGCTAGGAACAGATCGAGAAATTACAGCCGGTTTCGAGCTTATGGACCGCGCGACAAATCCATACGTTGAGGAATTAAAGACTGGCTTGGGGGAGTCGGACATGGATGCGGTGGTGCAAATTGAGCGATACGTCTACAACGGTGACATACCCGAAGGAGATGAAAAAAACGGGATTTTTGCCACCTTAAATGTAGGAGCCACAGGCACCGAAACCCAAGAGGGTCGACTGAAGGCTGTGCTTGAGGCAGGGTTGGGATTACTCGAAGCCGCCAAGGGGCCAGGGCTCAATGCGCTGAATATCGCCATGCACACAGGGACAATCATTGTGCTGGCTACCCTTTTGCGCGAGTACATTGCCTCTCTGGTTGTGGATGCTATTGGCGAAGGTGATACACCTGAGGCCTCTCAGGCGTGGGCGGCTGTTGCGCTGGCGATGACGGGCCCTGCGCTAATGTTGGCGGGAAAAATCGGCGAGTGGTACGCAACTGGGGCGCGACCGACCGCGCTTTCGATAGTGTCGTGTCTCTGCATGGCAAGCGCGGTGATGGGAAGTACGATCGCGGCAGGTGTGACGGGCACGGCCTCGAAGCTACTCCCCTCAGTCGGCGGCCTTGCCTATAACGGGGCCAGGGCTGCGGCTGAACTCGTCAGTCTTTTGAAAGTTGACAACGCAGGACTTCCGAATTTGAAGTCAAACGTGGCTACAGCTGCGTTTCATGGAGTGGTCTTCGGTGCGTTGAGGGAAGTGGTTAGCCTTATGCCGTTGAGCGGTCCTGCCAGGGCGGCCGCGCAGTTGAGTTACGATTTCGGTGCGGATGCTATTCAGGCTGGGCTGAACGGTTTCGCAATGATAGGCGATAAGGCCTTCTCGATTTTCTCCAGATGTTTGCTATCCCCCTCGCGAGGACTGGACTCGGTATTTTCTGATCCGGAGTCTTTGCAACAAATGAAATTGAAGGTGCGCGCTGGCCTCCGGCTGCCCACTGGAACCCATTTGGCGGATGCGGCGACCCTTGGGGGGCTACGTCTCTCGTTTGGTCACGCTGTCAACCTGGTCGGAGGCGCAGTAGCGTTATGGCTAAGTGGAACCGAGATCAGCGACGATAACCAAGGCCATATTGTCAACGGTTGTCTTGCTGCGACGATGATGCTTCTTTACGTCTTTCTCAGCTATGGCACCTCAAAAGACACTAGCAACACTTATGCCCTGGATACGCCCCTTCCTTGACCGAAACCGAGGAGCCGACAACCATCGGTTGCTCGCTCCCATCCCTCCACCCCGCTATAATCCGCGCCTCATTTCTTCGAACGAGTCAAACCCACCCATGTACACCCTGGCCCGTGAGCTGCTGTTCAAACTTTCCCCGGAAACCTCCCACGACTTGTCCCTGGACCTGATCGGTGCGGGCGGACGTTTGGGCCTCAATGGGTTGCTGTGCAAGGCCCCGGCGAAATTGCCGGTGACGGTCATGGGCCTGGAGTTTCCCAACCCGGTCGGGTTGGCGGCGGGCCTGGACAAGAATGGCGCGGCCATCGACGGTTTTGCCCAGTTGGGTTTCGGTTTCGTGGAAATCGGCACCGTCACCCCCCGACCGCAGCCGGGCAACCCCAAGCCACGGCTTTTCCGCCTGCCGCAAGCCGAGGCGATCATCAACCGCATGGGGTTCAACAACCTGGGCGTCGATCATCTGCTGACTCGCGTGGCCGCGGCCAAATACAAGGGCGTGCTGGGTATCAACATCGGCAAGAATTTCGATACGCCGGTGGAGCGCGCCGTCGACGACTACCTGATCTGCCTGGACAAGGTCTACGCCCACGCCAGCTACGTGACCGTCAACGTCAGCTCCCCCAACACCCCGGGGCTGCGCAGCCTGCAATTCGGTGATTCGCTCAAGCAACTGCTGGCCGACCTGGCCCGTCGTCGCGCAGAACTGGCGTTGATTCACGGCCGGCACGTGCCGCTGGCGATCAAGATCGCCCCGGACATGACCGACGAAGAGACCACCCAGGTGGCCCAGGCCCTGATCGAGACGGGCATGGACGCAGTAATCGCCACCAACACGACCCTGGGGCGCGAAGGTGTCGAAGGGCTGGAACACGGTGACGAGGCGGGCGGTTTGTCTGGCGCGCCCGTGCGTGACAAGAGCACCCACACCGTGAAGGTGCTGGCCGCTGAATTGGCGGGGCGCTTGCCGATCATCGCAGCGGGGGGGATTACCGAAGGCCGCCACGCCGCCGAGAAGATCACCGCAGGGGCGAGCCTGGTGCAGGTTTACTCGGGCTTCATCTATAAGGGGCCGGCGTTGATTCGTGAATCGGTGGATGCCATTGCGGCGTTGGGTTGATTCAGGAACGGTCGGCATCTATTGATGCGAGCAAGTTGTGGGAGCAAAGCTTGCTCGCGATGCAGGCGCCTCGGTTCCAGTTAGACCGCGTCGTCTTCATCGCGGGCACGCCTTGCTCCCACAGGGTGTCGCCACAACAGTGTTTGCAGCTCAACCTCTTGAAACCCAGGCATTAAAAAGGGCTCCTCGAAGGAGCCCCCTGGGCCGTAGCCCGCCGTCCGGATGGGACGTGCGTGGTTAAATCGATATGGGTGTCAAATTGTCGAGTTCTTGAGTATTAAGCCCTGTGTCAGCCGACGGCGTGAAGTTCGTTGAGTCTGTGGATACCCGCAGTGCCGGTCATACCGTCCCAGTTGTCGCCGCGTCCTTCTCGCCAGCCATTGATCCAGGCTTGACGTACCGACGGTAGAGTAAAGGGGCAAAGCTCACGGGATTTACCACCAACGCCATATTGGTAACCACGTAAAAATGCTCTTTCCAACGGATCACGCTTAAGTCTTCTCATAGGGTGTTGCCCTCACTTGTTGACTGTTACTTAGCGTCGACCTCTATCGAGGCCGGGGCAGAATCATTCTGCCGTTGGTGGCTCGTTGCCGGCGTGACGAGCCGAGGTGTTGACGCCGTTGCGACGTCAACCTGTGTTGAGTTCTAACCAAAGCGTCACATGGATGGAATGATCGTTTTGTCATAAGCACGTAACAATAAAGATGTTAGGGCGATAAGTAACTTGATGTTCGTTGACCGCTTTTGAGCAAGACCCCTGTATGATCGGCCCTGCGCCAAAGAGGATGGCCTTTCCTCGAATGAGAATGTCCCCCTGTTGCACTCGGGTACTATTCGACGAAAGGGTCGAGTTTTCACAATTTGTTGCACAGAATTTTTTTTCTGCCTTCGCATCTAAGCTCTTTTAACCTGAGCGGCGAGGGTGGCACGGCACACTTTCGTGCCACGCGGGTGCTCTTGAGAAAAGCACCTGATTGAACCCGGCCCGGCAATGCGTTGCCCGGTCCACTTAGCCAAAGGCTCTGGAAATCCCATGTCCGATCGTTTCGAACTCTTCCTCACTTGCCCCAAGGGCCTCGAAGGCCTGCTCATCGAGGAAGCCGTCGGGCTTGGCCTTGAAGAGGCGCGCGAGCACACCTCGGCCGTGCGCGGCATGGCCGACATGGAAACGGCGTATCGCCTGTGCCTGTGGTCGCGCCTGGCCAACCGCGTGTTGCTGGTGCTCAAGCGCTTCCCGATGAAGGACGCCGAAGACCTCTACCACGGCGTGCTGGATGTCGACTGGCAAGACCACATGCTGGCCGATGGCACCCTGGCGGTGGAGTTCAGTGGCCACGGCTCGGGCATCGACAACACCCATTTCGGCGCCTTGAAGGTCAAGGACGCCATCGTCGACAAGCTGCGCACGCCGTCGGGCGAGCGACCGTCCATCGACAAGCTCAACCCGGACCTGCGCATCCACCTGCGCCTGGACCGCGGCGAAGCGATCCTCTCCCTCGACCTCTCCGGCCACAGCCTGCACCAGCGCGGTTATCGCCTGCAGCAAGGCGCCGCGCCGCTGAAGGAAAACCTCGCCGCCGCGATCCTGATCCGCGCCGGTTGGCCGCGCATTGCCGCTGAAGGCGGCGCGCTAGCCGACCCAATGTGCGGTGTCGGCACGTTCCTGGTGGAAGCCGGCATGATCGCCGCCGACATGGCGCCGAACCTGCGCCGCCAGCAGTGGGGTTTCACCGCCTGGCTCGGCCACGTGCCGGCGTTGTGGAAGAAACTCCACGAAGAAGCCACTGAGCGCGCCGCTGCCGGCCTGGCCAAGCCACCGTTGTGGATTCGCGGCTACGAAGCCGACCCACGGCTGATCCAACCGGGCCGTAACAACGTCGAACGTGCCGGCCTGAGCGAGTGGATCAAGATCTATCAGGGCGAAGTCGCCACCTTCGAACCGCGTCCAGACCAGAACCAGAAGGGCCTGGTGATCTGCAACCCGCCGTACGGCGAGCGGCTGGGCGATGAAGCCAGCCTGCTTTACCTCTACCAGAACCTCGGCGAACGCCTGCGCCAGGCCTGCTTGAACTGGGAGGCGGCGGTATTTACCGGCGCGCCGGACCTTGGCAAGCGCATGGGCATTCGCAGCCACAAGCAGTATTCGTTCTGGAACGGCGCCTTGCCGTGCAAGTTGCTGCTGATCAAGGTGTTGCCGGACCAGTTCGTCACTGGCGAACGTCGCACCCCGGAACAGCGTCAGGCCGAGCGTGAGCAGGCCGCCTACGATCAGGCCCCGGAAGTACCGCAAGAGCGCCAGTACAACAAGAACGGCAACCCGATCAAGCCAGCACCGGCGCCGGCCCCTGTGGTCGAGCAGGCACGGTTGAGCGAAGGCGGGCAGATGTTCGCCAATCGCCTGCAAAAGAACCTCAAGTTGCTGAGTAAGTGGGCCAAGCGTGAAGGCGTGGACTGCTACCGGGTCTACGATGCCGACATGCCGGAATATTCCATGGCCATCGACCTGTACCACGACTGGGTGCACGTCCAGGAATACGTCGCGCCGAAGTCCATCGATCCGGAAAAAGCCTCGGCCCGGCTGTTCGACGCCCTGGCGGCGATTCCCCAGGCGCTGAACGTGGACAAGAGCCGCGTGGTGATCAAGCGTCGCGAGCGCCAGAGCGGCACCAAGCAGTACGAGCGCCAGAGCGCCCAGGGTAAGTTCACCGAGGTCAACGAAGGTGGCGTGAAGCTGCTGGTCAACCTCACCGACTACCTCGACACCGGGCTGTTTCTCGACCATCGGCCGATGCGCCTGCGGATCCAGAAAGAGGCGGCCGGCAAGCGTTTCCTCAACCTGTTCTGCTACACCGCGACCGCCAGCGTCCACGCTGCCAAGGGTGGTGCCCGGAGCACCACCAGCGTCGACCTGTCGAAAACCTACCTGGACTGGGCACGGCGTAACCTGTCGCTCAATGGTTTTTCCGACAAGAACCGCCTGGAGCAGGGCGACGTGATGGCCTGGCTGGAAGCCAGCCGTGACGAGTACGACCTGATCTTCATCGACCCGCCGACCTTCTCCAACTCCAAGCGCATGGAAGGCGTGTTCGACGTGCAGCGCGACCATGTGCAGTTGCTGGACCTGGCCATGGCACGCCTGGCCCCGGGCGGCGTGCTGTACTTCTCCAACAATTTCCGCAAGTTCCAACTCGAGGACAACCTCGGCGAGCGCTACGCTGTGGAAGAGATCACGGCCAAGACCATTGATCCGGATTTTGCCCGCAACGGCAAGATCCACCGTGCCTGGAAGATCATGGCCCGTTGATCCGGGCCTGATTGGATCCACGAAGCCTTGTAATCCAAGGCTTCCGGCCTCGTTCTGGGGCTGGTCAAAGTGATGGCGAATAGCTATAACTTAGGCTGTGTCCAGGGTTGTACTTATGCCTGGTACCTTCGCGAGTTGTATTTATGGCATTGCATCAGGTGCGCCCCAGAATCCTGGGTTTTATCAGCGAAGACGTGTCGGCCTGGCTGGTGGCTTCGCTGGTGCTGCTGGCCGGTGCCTTCCTGACTGGCGTGCTGACCTGGGCGATGATGAACCTGGTCAATCAACAACTGCGCCAGCGTTTCGAGATGCATGTCGAGGAGCGTTTCAGCCGCATTGAGGAACAGTTCCAGGACGAGGAGCAAATCCTCGGCAGCCTCGGACGCTTTTTTGCCAACTCCGAAGGGGTCTCCAACAGCGAATTCCGTGGCTACGCCGTCGCGCTGTTGCGCCGTACCCGGGCCTTCGCTTGGGTGCCCAGGGTGTTGCGCGACGAACGGCACGCGTTCGAACAGCGGGCGCAGGCAGAAGGGGCCACTCAATTTACGATCCGCGAGGCGGACGGCCACGGAGGCCTGCGACTGGCCGCCGAACGGGACGAATACGCACCGCTGCTCTACATCCAGAGCCAGGCGTCCTACGGGACACCGCTGGGCCTGGACCTGCTTTCCGAACCCGTGCGCCGCGCCACCCTCGAGCGGGCCCGCCAGCAAGGCGGGTTGGTGGCCTCGCAACCCGTGGACTTGATGGGCGCCGACCCGGTATTTTCCCGCGGGCTACTGCTGGTCGCGCCGGTGATCAGGGCGTCGGCCAGCGAACCGCTCGGGTATGTGGTGGCGGTCATCAGCATGCGGCAACTGGCGGGCGACGGGCTGCCGGCGTCCGGTCACGACAATCTGTCGATGCGGGTCATGGACCCGTCTACCAAAAACGGCGAGGAGGCATTGTTCGAGTCCCGCAACCCGCCGGGCCAGAGCGATTTGGCGGCGACCCGCCTGTTGCGTCTGGCTGATCGCGATTACCGGGTGGAATTGCGACCCAGCCGGGTGTTTCTGTCGACCAATCATTCTTCGGTCACGACCATGGTGATACTCGGCGGCTTGCTCAGCCTGCTGCTCAGCGCCTTGCTCTATGTGTTGGTCAGCCAGCGGCAGCGGGCCTTGAAACTGGTGGAGCAGCGCACCCGTGAACTGCGCGCCCGGGAGCAGGAGCTGCGCGGTACCCATGGCCAGTTGCGCGGTGTGCTGGATGCCGCGACCCAGGTCGCGATCATCGCCACTGACCTGCGTGGCGTCATCACCACCTTCAACGTCGGTGCCGAACAGATGCTCGGTTACCAGAGCTGCGAGGTCCTGCAGAGCATGACCCTGGAAAGCCTGCATGTACCGCGCGAACTCCAGGCCCGCGCCGCCCAACTCGGCGCGCGCTTCGGCAAGCCGATTCCGACGTGCCACGCGATGCTGCTCGAGGGCGGCGAGCAGGGCGGGCAACAGGCGCGGGAGTGGACCCTGGTGCGCCGCGATGGCAGCCACTTGACCGTGAACATGCTTGCCACACCGATGCTCGATGACCAGGGGCTGTGGGTCGGGCACCTGGCGATCTGCATCGATATCACTGAACGCAAGCGTGTCCACGAAGCGTTGGCTGCCCGTGACTTGTTGCTGAAAAAGCTCAGTGCCCACGTGCCCGGTGGCATCTACCAGTTCAAAATGGATTTCAACGGTCGCTTCAGCGTGATCTATGCCAGCGACGGCATTCGCGACATCTATGAAATGGAACCCGATGTGCTGGTGCAGAACGCCGAGGCGGTTTTCTCGCGGATCCACCCGTTGGACAGCACGCGCGTCCGCGCTTCGATTCGTGCTTCGGCCCATACCTTGAGCCCGTGGCGGGAAGAGTATCGGGTGCAATTGCCCTTGCGCGGGCTGCGCTGGGTACGCGGTGAGGCCACGCCGGAGGAACTGCCCGGCGGTGGAGTGTTGTGGCATGGCTATGTCTCGGATATTTCCGACCTCAAACGGGTGGAAGAAGAGTTGCGGGCCTTGTCCGTCACCGATGCCTTGACCGGCATTCGCAACCGCCGCTATTTCCAGGATCGCCTGACTTCGGAGATGGCTCGGGTCGAGCGTGGTTCCGGGGGGCTGGCGGTCATCATGCTCGACATTGACCACTTCAAGCGCATCAACGACCAGCATGGCCACGCAGTGGGCGACCGGGTGTTGCAGGCGGTCTGCCAACGCGTCGCCCAGCGGTTGCGGCGCACCGATGTGTTTTGCCGGCTGGGTGGGGAAGAGTTCGTCGTGCTGTGCCCGGACACTGACAGCGAAAATGCCTACATCTTGGCATTGGAGCTGTGGGAAGGCTTGCGGGCGGCGCCCATCGAGGATGTGGGGTTTGTCACCGCCAGCTTCGGTATCGCCACCTGGCGCGCCGGGGAGGGCGCCGATGCGTTGCTGCTAAGGGCTGACTCGGGCGTGTATGCGGCCAAGCAGGCCGGGCGGGATCGGGTCGAGACGCAGTTGGGTTAGCCACTTTTAGGTCTAGGGGGGCAAAGTGTGGGAGCGGGCTTGCTCGCGAAGGCGGCGTGTCAGCCAACGCAATGCTTGAATGTTATACCGCATTCGCGAGCAAGCCCGCTCCCACACTTGATCTTCAGTGGGCACAACCTTCGTGTGTGACACAAATCCCCTGTGGGAGCGAGCTTGCTCGCGATAGCGCCAGGTCAGTCACATCCATACCAACTGACCGACTGAATCGCGAGCAGGCTCCCACATTGGGTTTGTGCTGTGTCAGAGCACCGAAGCCGTCTGCGGCAGTTTCGGCTGGCGGTACAGGTCCAGCAGCACCTGGTCCAGCACCGACGAGGCGCCCCATGGTTTTGGATCGTTGAGAATCGCCACCACCGCCCAGGTATTGCCATTGATGTCGCGGCTGTAGCCGGCGATGGCGCGGACGGTGTTCAGGGTCCCGGTCTTGACGTGGGCCTCGCCCGCCATCGCGGTGGTCTTCAGGCGTTTGCGCATGGTGCCGTCGGTGCCGGCAATCGGCATCGAACTGATGAACTCGGCCGAGTACGGGCTGCGCCAGGCGGCTTGCAGCATGGCCGCCATTTCCCGGGCGCTGACCCGTTCGGCGCGGGACAGACCGGAACCATTCTCCATCACCAGGTGCGGTGCGGTGATGCCTTTCTTGGCCAACCACTGGCGTACCACCCGCTGCGCCGCCTTGGCGTCATCACCGTCGGCTTCGTTACGGAACTGCGCGCCGAGGCTCAGGAACAGTTGCTGGGCCATGGTGTTGTTACTGTATTTGTTGATGTCGCGGATGATCTCCGCCAAGTCCGGGGAGAACGCCCGGGCCAGGACCTTGGCGCTGCTCGGGGTCGCTGCCAGGCGGTCCTGGCCCTGGATGCTGCCACCCAACTCTTTCCAGATCGCTCGCACCGCACCGGCAGTGTAGGTGGCGTGATCCAGCAACGACAGGTAGGTCTGGGAGCTGCAACCGTCCCCGAGCTGGCCGCCGACGGTCACTGTCACGCTGCCGTCTGCTTGCGGTACCGGGTTGTAGCGCACGCCGCCGGCGCATTGCTTGGAATTGACGGCCTTGACCTGGTTGTCGATGCGAATGCTCGCAATCGGCGGCTCCACCGACACCAGCACCCGGCCGCCGTCGTTACGGGCGACGAAGCGCAGGGCCTTGAGGTTGACCAGCAGCGAGTCGGGCTTGACCAGGAATGGTTTGTTTTCGTCGTTGCCGTCGTCGTTGAACTCGGGCAGTTGCGGTTGGATGAAGAATCCACGGTCCAGCACCAGGTCGCCGGTGACCTGCTGCACGCCGTTGGCCCGCAGATCGCGCATCAGCAGCCAGAGTTTTTCCATGTTCAGCTTGGGATCGCCGCCGCCCTTGAGATACAGGTTGCCGTTGAGGATCCCGCCGTTGAGAGTGCCGTCGGTGTAGAACTCGGTTTTCCACTGGTGATTGGGGCCGAGCATTTCCAGGGCCGCGTAGGTGGTCACCAGCTTCATGGTGGACGCCGGGTTCACCGAGACGTCGGCGTTGTACAGGGTCGGAGTGCCGGGGCCGTTGAGTGGCACCATCACCAGGGACAGCGCGTCGTTCTGCAGCTTGCTGTTCTTGAGGGCCTTTTGCACGTTGGGCGACAGGGCGGTGTTGATGGTGGCGGCGTAGGTGGTGACAGGGAGGGCCAGGGGAAGAAGAAGGCTGGCCAGAAGCAGTGGACGCAAAGATTTGATCATTTGAAATAAAACCCTACGGGCGAGGGGGAAATAACGAGGACATGAAAATGAACGCCCTCAACGGTCATGAAAGTGTCGGCATTATGCCCCAAGCCGCAACGGCTGGGGCCGTGCCTGAGCCCTTCGGCTGCTATTTTTTACCGACGGTAGGTCGATACGCCCGATCAGTCGGGCAATCGCCGCACCAAACTGGTAAAGTGCCGGCCGTTATTACTTATGAGGATTGTTCCAATGGCGACTAACCGTTCCCAGCGTCTGCGCAAAAAACTGTGCGTGGATGAATTTCAAGAGCTGGGTTTCGAACTGAACCTGGATTTCAAAGAAGATCTGGCCGATGAGGCTATTGACGCTTTCCTCGACGCTTTCCTGAAAGAAGCCATGGAAGCCAATGGCCTGGGCTACGTCGGCGGCGACGACTACGGTCTGGTTTGCCTGCAGAAGCGTGGCTCGGTTTCCGAAGAGCAGCGCGCTGCCGTTGAAGCCTGGCTCAAGGCACGTCCTGAGCTGACCAGCGTTGAAGTCAGCCCGCTGATGGACGTCTGGTACCCGGAAAAGCCGATCAATCCGGTCGCTTGATGGTGTAAAAAAACCGGCGACCTCCCCAGGTGCCGGTTTTTTTGTGCCTGTCATTTATGTGGTGCTTGCCAGGCCGCCTTCGCGAGCAAGCCCGCTCCCACAGTGGATATGTGTCGCTCACATCACCTCTGTGGGAGCGGGCTTGCTCGCGAAGCTTTTAAGCTCTCAGGCGCTACGCCAGTTCAGGATCAGCAAGGTCAACACCCCCGCCACAATCCCCCAGAACGCCGAACCGATGGAGAACAGCGTCAGTCCCGACGCCGTGACCATGAAGGTGATCAGTGCCGCTTCCCGCTCCTTCACTTCGCTCATGGCGATGCTCAAGCCGTTGATGATCGACCCGAACAGCGCCAAGGCCGCGATGGACAGCACCAGCTCCTTGGGCAGCGCCGCGAACAACGCCGCCAGCGTCGCGCCGAACACCCCGGCAATCCCGTAGAAAATTCCGCACCAGACCGCCGCCGTGTAACGCTTGTTGCGATCTTCGTGGGCGTGGGGGCCGGTGCAGATCGCCGCGCTGATGGCCGCCAGGTTGATGCCGTGGGAACCGAACGGCGCCAGCAGCAGCGAGGCGATGCCGGTGCTGGTGATCAATGGTGAGGCAGGCACGTGGTAACCATCGGCCCGCAGCACGGCGATGCCGGGCATGTTCTGCGAGGTCATCGCCACCACGAACAACGGAATGCCGATGCTGATGGTGGCCGCCAGGGAAAAGTGTGGCGTGGTCCAGACCGGTGTCGCGACTTCCAGGGCAAAGCCGCTGAAGTCCAACAGCCCCATCAGGCCCGACAGCGCCGTACCGATCAACAGTGCCGCCAGTACCGCGTAGCGGGGCGACAGGCGCTTGACGATCAGATAGGTGAAAAACATCCCCAGCACCAGGCCGGTGCGATGCTGGGTGGCGATAAAAATCTCGCTGCCGATCTTGAACAGGATCCCCGCCAGCAGCGCCGCCGCCAGTGAGGCTGGAATACGCTTGACCAGGCGCTCGAAACTGCCGGTCAGGCCACAGATCGTCACCAATACTGCACAGGTGATATAGGCGCCGATGGCCTCGCCATAACTCACGCCGCCCAGGCTGGTGATCAGCAGCGCTGCGCCGGGTGTCGACCAGGCGATGGTGATCGGTGTGCGATAGCGCAGCGACAGGCCGATGGAACACACCGCCATGCCGATGGAGATCGCCCAGATCCACGAGGAAATCTGCCCGCTGGTCAGCCCGGCTGCCTGGCCGGCCTGGAACATCAGCACCAGGGAACTGGTGTAGCCGGTCATCATCGCGATGAACCCGGCGACGATGGCTGAAGGTGAGGTATCGGCCAATGGACGAAGTGGCGTGGTCGTGACTTCGGTCATGGTGGGCGGTGGTCCTTGTTGTAGATTGGCTGGGCTTGATCGCGCCACAGATTTTGGGTTTGCAGCCTAAACTCAACGCAGTAGCCGATTGCAATACAGCCATGCCCGCAAACAGCCGTACAGTCGTGTTGCCATCAGAGGTTGTGTACAATCGAGCTGTTTTTTACGCGATACTTGCCAGCGACCCGCTGTGCCGTATTACAGTCACGGTCAATTCGCCGCAGTTCTCCCGACTCGAGTGCCCATGAACGAACAGTTGCAACCCCTCAAGAAACAACCGCGAGCCGGTAAAGCCGGCCGCAGCGGAACCCAGGACGATATTGTCTATGCGCATATCTTCGAGGCCATCCTCGAACAACGCCTGGCGCCCGGTACCAAGTTGAGCGAAGAGGCACTGGGGGAGATTTTCGGGGTCAGCCGCACGATCATTCGCCGGGCGCTGTCACGCCTGGCCCACGAAGGCGTGGTGTTGCTGCGGCCCAACCGCGGTGCCGTGGTGGCGAGCCCGAGTGTCGAAGAGGCTCGCCAGGTGTTCATGGCCCGGCGCCTGGTGGAAAGGGCGATCACCGAATTGGCGGTGCAGCATGCCACGGCCGAACAATTGGCTGAGCTGCGGCAGATGGTCAGCGACGAGCGCGACAGTTTCTCCCGTGGCGACCGCGGCGCCGGCATCCGTTTGTCGGGCGAGTTTCACCTCAAGCTGGCCGAAGCGGCGAAGAATGCCCCGCTGATCAGTTTCCAGCGCAGCCTGGTGTCCCAGACGTCGCTGATCATCGCCCAGTACGAAAGCGGCAACCGTTCCCACTGTTCCTATGACGAACACACCCAGTTGATCGACGCCATCGAGGCGCGCGATGCCACGCTGGCAGTGGACCTGATGATGCATCACATGGACCACATCGACAGCAAGCTCAACCTCGACGAGGAAAGCGCGTCGGATGACTTGCATGCGGTGTTCTCGCACCTGCTGCAGAGCAAGAAGCCTGGGCGGTCGACGGCTAAGCTCTGATTGAGTTGAGTCAGCGGCACCGAGTCGCCCCCTTCGCGAGCAAGCCCGCTCCCACATTCGACCGTGTTGTCATGACATACGCGGATCAAATGTGGGAGCGGGCTTGCTCGCGAAAGCGGTGTGACAGGCGAATGAAATCTACCGCTGATGCACCAACTTACCGGCCGCATACGTCTGCGCCACCGTCCGGTCATCCCCCAGCGTCATCAACACGAACAACCGCTCGGCAATGTCCTTGGCCTGCTTGAGGCGATAGCCCAGCAGCGGCGTGGCGTTGTAGTCCAGCACCAGGAAGTCCGCATCGGAACCCGGTTGCAACGTCCCGATTTTGTCCTCCAGGCGCAGGGCTCGGGCGCCGCCCAGGGTGGCCAGGTACAGCGACTTGAACGGGCTCAGCCGCGCGCCCTGTAACTGCATCACTTTGTAGGCTTCGTTCAGGGTTTGCAGCAGCGAAAAACTGGTGCCGCCACCCACGTCGGTGCCTAATCCCACGTGCACTTTATGCCTCTCAGCCATCGGCAGGTTGAACAGGCCGCTGCCGAGGAAGAAGTTCGAGGTCGGGCAGAAGGCGATGGCCGAACCGGTCTCGGCCAGGCGTGCACATTCGTCGTCGCACAAATGCACGCCATGGGCGAACACTGAGCGCTCGCCGAGCAACTGGTAGTGATCGTAGACGTCCAGATAACCCTTGCGCTCCGGGAACAGCTCCTTGACCCACTGCACCTCCTGCAGGTTCTCGCTGATGTGGGTCTGCATGTACAAGTCTGGGTATTCCCCCAGCAACTGACCGGCCAGGGCCAGTTGTTCCGGGGTGCTGGTAGGGGCGAAGCGCGGGGTCACCGCGTAGTGCAGGCGGCCCTTGCCGTGCCAGCGCTCGATCAGCGCCTTGCTCTCGGTGTAGCTGGATTCGGCAGTGTCGATCAGGTAGTCCGGGGCATTGCGGTCCATCATCACTTTGCCGGCGATCATCCGCAGATCGAGCTTCTGGGCCACTTCAAAAAACGAATTCACCGATTGCGGGTGCACGCTGCCGAACACCAGCGCGGTGGTGGTGCCGTTGCGCAGCAATTCCTTGACGAAAATATCGGCCACGGTATCGGCGTGGGCCTTGTCGGCGAACTGGCTTTCGCAGGGGAAGGTGTAGGTGTTGAGCCAGTCCAGCAATTGCTCGCCATAGGCGCCGACCATGCCGGTCTGTGGCAGGTGGATGTGAGTGTCGATCAACCCGGGGGTGATCAGCGCGTCCGGGTAATGAGTGACTTCGATGTCCGCTGCGAGGGTTGGCAGCAGGTCATGGGCGTGGCCGATGGCGCTGATCTGGCCGTTTTCCACCACCAGCAAGCCGTCTTCGAAATATTCATAGGACGCCTCGATACCGACTTCGGCCGGGTCGGCGAGGCTGTGGAGCAGGGCGGCGCGGTAGGCTTTGCGTGTCAGGGGCATGGGCATTCTCAACGAGTGTTCAACGGTTTGCCTGGCTACGGCGCGAGGCCGGCAGCAGCTTGGCAATCGGTTCGGCGCGGGCGGTGTGCTGGCCGAAATCGGCGTTATAGGTGGCGATGATTTCGCCGGCGATGGAGATGGCGATTTCCACAGGCAACTTGCCTTTGACTTCGCCGATGCCCATCGGGCAACGCATGCGCTGCAAGGTGCTGCTGTCAACACCACGATCACGCAGGCGATGCTCGAACTTGACCCGTTTGGTCTTCGAACCGATCAGGCCGAAGTAGGCAAAGTCGTTGCGCTTGAGGATCGCGGCGCTCAGTTCCAGGTCGAGCTGATGGTTGTGGGTCATGACGATGCAGTAGCTGCCGACGGGTAATTCGTCGACTTCATCCAGTGGCTCTTCGGTGACGATCTTGCGCACGCCATGGGGCAGCTGTTCGGGGAATTCCGCCTCCCGCGAGTCGATCCAGCGCACCTTGCAGGGCAGGCTCGCCAGCAGCGGCACCAGGGCGCGGCCGACGTGGCCGGCGCCGAACACGGCGATCTGCGCCTGGACCTGGCCCATGGGTTCGAACAGCAGCACGGTGACGCCGCCGCAGCACTGGCCCAGGCTCGCACCGAGACTGAAACGCTCCAGATGGGTGTTCTGCTGGCCGCTGGCGAGCATGTTGCGGGCGATTTCCATGGCCTTGTATTCCAGGTGCCCGCCACCGATGGTGTCGAACGTCTGGCTGGCGCTGATGACCATCTTCGAACCGGCGTTGCGCGGGGTGGAGCCGAGCTCTTCGATGATCGTCACCAGCACGCAGGGTTCACCGCGGGTTTGCAGGTCGGCGAGGGCGCTGATCCAGTTGTACATATTTCACCTCAACTGCTCGTTCCCACGCTCTGCGTGGGAATGCATCTTTGGACGCTCTGCGTCCGCTCTTCAAACTTCGACGCAGAGCGTCGGGGGCTGCATTCCCACGCAGAGCGTGGGAACGATCATCAGACGATTTCGGCTTCAATTTTCTCAGCACTAACCGCCTTCAACCCACGCATCTGCTCACACCCCCACAACACCCGCTCCGGCGTTGCCGGCGCGTCGATGTTCGGCTGGTGCTGGTAATCCCCCAGGCTCGCCACGGCGTCCTTGATGGCGCACCACGCGGCGATGCCGAGCATGAACGGCGGCTCGCCCACGGCCTTGGAGTGAAACACCGTGTCTTCGGGGTTCTTGCGGTTTTCCACCAGCTTGACCCGCAGGTCCAGCGGCATGTCGGCCACGGCGGGGATCTTGTAGCTGGCCGGGCCGCAGGTCTCTAGCTTGCCCTTGTCGTTCCACACCAGTTCTTCCATGGTCAGCCAGCCCATGCCCTGGATGAAACCACCCTCGACCTGGCCGATGTCGATGGCCGGGTTCAGCGAGGCGCCGACGTCGTGGAGGATGTCAGTGCGCAGCATCTTGTACTCGCCGGTGAGGGTGTCGACGATCACCTCGGCACAGGCCGCGCCATAGGCGTAGTAGTAGAACGGCCGGCCACGGGCCTGGCTGCGGTCGTAGTAGATTTTCGGGGTCTTGTAGAAGCCGGTGCTCGACAGCGAGACCTGGGCGAAATAGGCCTGCTGCACCAGCGCCTCGAAGCTCAGGATGTGATCGCGCACCCGCACATGGCCGTTGTGGAACTCGACGTCTTCTTCGCTGACCTTGTACTGCCGCGCGGCGAACTCCACCAGGCGCCGCTTGATGGTTTCGGCGGCGTTCTGCGCGGCCTTGCCGTTCAGATCGGCACCGCTGGAGGCGGCGGTGGGCGAAGTGTTCGGCACCTTGTCGGTGTTGGTCGCAGTGATCTGCACGCGGTCCATTTCCACCTGGAACACCTCGGCCACCACTTGGGCGACCTTGGTGTTCAAGCCTTGGCCCATTTCGGTGCCGCCATGGTTCAGGTGGATGCTGCCGTCGGTGTAGACGTGGATCAAGGCGCCGGCCTGGTTGAGGAAACTGGCGGTAAAGGAAATGCCGAATTTCACCGGGGTCAGTGCCAGGCCTTTTTTCAGGATCGGGCTATTGGCGTTGTAGCGACGGATCGCTTCTCGGCGCTCGGCGTACTGGCTGCTGTCTTCAAGTTCGGCGGTCATTTCCTCGAGCATGTTGTGCTCGACGGTCTGGTAGTAGTGGGTGACGTTGCGTTCGGTCTTGCCGTAATAGTTGGCCTTGCGCACCGCCAGCGGATCGAGCCCCAGGTGCCGGGCGATGGCATCCATCACCTCTTCGATGGCGACCATGCCTTGGGGGCCGCCGAAACCACGGTAGGCGGTGTTCGACGCGGTGTTGGTCTTGCAGCGGTGGCCATTGATGGTCGCATCGCCCAGGTAGTAGGCGTTGTCGGCATGGAACATCGCCCGGTCGACGATCGAGGCCGACAGGTCCGGCGAGCAACCGCAGTTGCCGGCCAGTTCCAGGGCGATGCCGTGCAGGCGCCCGGTGCTGTCGAAGCCGACGTCGTATTCGATGTAGAAGGGGTGGCGCTTGCCGGTCATCAGCATGTCTTCGACACGGGGCAGGCGCATCTTGGTCGGCTGGCCGGTGAGGTGCGCGATGACGGCGCACAGGCACGCCGGGCTGGCGGCCTGGGTTTCCTTGCCGCCAAAGCCGCCGCCCATGCGGCGCATGTCCACCACGACTTTGTTCATCGACACGCCCAGCACTTCGGCCACCAGTTTCTGCACTTCGGTGGGGTTCTGGGTCGAGCAGTAGACGAGCATGCCGCCGTCTTCGGTAGGCATCACCGAGGAGATCTGGGTTTCCAGGTAAAAGTGTTCCTGGCCGCCGATGTGCAGCGAGCCCTGGATGCGATGCTCGGCGCTCGCCAGTGCCGCGGCCGAATCACCGCGCTGGTGGGTGTGGCTGTCGAGCACGAAGTGCCGCTTGCGCAGGGCCTCGACCACGTCCAGCACCGGTTCCAGGTCTTCGTATTCGACGATGGCCGCCATCGCCGCCTTGCGCGCGGTGTCCAGGTCCTTGGCGGCGACGGCCAGCACCGGTTGGCCGACGAACTGCACATCATCGATGGCCAGCAGCGGATCACCCGGCAGCAACGGGCCGATGTCCTTCAGGCCAGGAATGTCTGCATGGGTAATGGTGATGCGCACGCCTTCGAAGGCGTAGCAGGGCGTGGTATCGATGCGGATGATCCGGGCGTGGGCGCGGTCCGACAGCCGGGCATAGACGTGCAACTGGTTGGGGAATTCCAGGCGGTCATCGATGTACTGCGCCTCGCCGGACACATGCTTGGCGGCGCTGTCGTGCTTGACGCTGCGGCCCACGCCGGTGGTCAGGTCGCGGGCGAACAGCTCGGCGAGTTCGGCTTGGGTCTTCTCTACGGTGTGATGGTTAGACATAAGCGGTCACCCGAGTCTCGATGTGCGGCGTTTGCAGTTCGATGAAGTATTTGCGCAGCAAGTTGCGGGCGCTGAGCAGGCGGTATTCCTTGCTGGCGCGGAAGTCCGACAGCGGCGTGAAATCCTCGGCCAGGGCAGCGCAGGCGCGTTCAATGGTGCTGTCGGTCCACGGCGCACCGATCAATACCGCCTCACAATGCTTGGCGCGTTTTGGGGTCGCGGCCATGCCGCCGAAGGCGACGCGGGCGTCGCGGACCACGCCGTTGTCGATGCGCAGGTTGAACGCCGCGCATACGGCGGAAATGTCATCGTCCAGGCGCTTGGACACCTTGTAGGCGCGGAACGCCTGTTCGGCGCTGGCTCGCGGCACGATGATCTTTTCGATGAATTCGCTTTCCTGGCGGGCGGTGACCCGGTAGTCGATGAAATAGTCTTCCAGGGCCAGGGTACGGCGGGTCTGGCCCTTGCACAGCACGATCTGCGCGCCGAGGGCGATCAGCAGGGGCGGCGAGTCGCCAATCGGTGAGGCGTTGCCGATGTTGCCGCCGAGGGTGCCCTGGTTGCGGATCTGCAGCGAGGCGAAGCGCTGCAGCAATTCGCCAAAGTCCGGGTATTCGGCTTTCAGGGCCTCGTAGCAATCGGAGAGGGCGGTGGCAGCGCCGATCTCCAGGCGATCGTCGAAGCGTTCGATACGCTTGAGTTCGGCGACGTTGCCCACGTAGATCATCACCGGCAGGGTGCGATGAAACTGCGTGACTTCCAGGGCCAGGTCCGTGCCGCCGGCCAGCAGACGCGCCTGGGGATAAGCATCGTAAAGATCGGCCAGGTCCGCGACAGTCAGTGGCACCAGGCAGCGTTTGTCGCCACTGTTGAGCTCACCGGTCTCGGTCGGGGCGATGGCTTTGAGGCGGGCAATAGTCTCGGCCTCGCGGGCATCGAACTGGTCTGGCTGCTTGCCACAGCAGGCCTGCTCGGCGGCGGCCAGGATCGGCCGGTAACCGGTGCAACGGCAGAGGTTGCCGGCCAGGGCTTCGTGGGCTTTATGGGCGTCGGGTTGTTCGCTGTTCTTTTGCAGGGCGAACAGCGACATGACGAAGCCCGGTGTGCAGAAGCCGCATTGCGAGCCGTGGCAATCGACCATCGCCTGCTGGACGCTGTGCAATTGGCCCTGGTGCTTGAGGTCTTCGACGCTGATCAGTTGCTTGCCGTGCAGGGACGAGACGAAGGTCAGGCAGGCATTGAGGCTGCGATAGCGAATGCGTTCGTGGCCATCGGCGTCCGTTTCCAATTCGCCTACCACCACCGTGCACGCGCCACAGTCGCCACTGGCGCAGCCTTCTTTGGTGCCTGGTTTGCCAACGTGTTCGCGCAAATAGTTGAGCACGGTCAGGTTCGGGTCCAGGGCGTGCTCGCTACGGAGTTCCTGGTTGAGTAAAAACTGGATCACGGAAGGCCTCGCAGACTCATTATTGTTGTATCGACGTGGGCCTGAATTTATCAGGTCTGACTTTTCGGTCAACGATTTTCTGACTTAAAGGTCAAGAAAAGCTATTTGGTCGATGAACAACGATCGATGGACACTGTAGAACCCTGTGGGAGCCGAGCTTGCTCGCGATGACGGCGGTATATTCAGTATGGATGCAAGATGACAGACCGCTATCGCGAGCAAGCTCGCTCCCACAGGTTCTTCCACAGGTTCTGTTTCAGCAGGAAAGCTCAAACTTTTTTGCTTGAATCGTGCCAAAAACCCGGTACAGGCCCTGCGCCATGACGTATCGAGTGCGCTACACTGCGCCGCTTGTGCAAATCGAAGAGTTTGAAGGACAACCATGACGTTCAAGGCCCCGGACAGCCTCGCCGAGCAAATCGCCCATCACCTCGCCGAACGCATCATTCGCGGCGAAATGAAACCGGGAGAGCGCATCCAGGAGCAGAAGGTCACGCTGGCGCTCAACGTCAGCCGCGGTTCGGTCCGCGAGGCCTTGCTGATCCTGGAACGACGCCATTTGATCGCGATCCTGCCGCGCCGTGGCGCCCACGTCACCGAACTCACCGAACACAAGGTGCGCAGCCTCTGCACGCTGATGAGCGAGCTGTACATCCTGTTGGGCAACGCCGTGGCCCATGGCTGGAAAGAGCAGGCCGACATGGCGCCGTTCGTGGCGATCCAGCAGCGTCTAAACGAGGCCTACGCGCGCCAGGACATCCGCACCTTCGTCGATGAAAGCTTCAGTGTGATGCGCGCTGCCTATCCCTTTGCCGACAACCCGTACTTGCAGGAAACCGTCGAGAATCTGCAACCGGCCATGAGCCGTGCCTATTTCCTGGCCCTGGACCAGCGCAAGGCGGAAATGAGCGAGTTCCTCGACCTGTTCCAGCGCCTGCTCGCCGCCGTGCTGGCCCGTGATTTGCCGCAGATCCGCATCGTGCTCACGGCCTACGCCCAGCGCAGTTGCGATCTGGTGGTCTCTGCACTGACGAAGGCCTGAACGTGCGGCTCAAGTGCATCAAGCTGGCGGGGTTCAAATCCTTCGTCGACCCGACCACGGTGAACTTCCCCAGTAACATGGCGGCGGTGGTCGGGCCCAATGGTTGCGGCAAGTCGAACATCATCGACGCCGTGCGCTGGGTGATGGGCGAAAGTTCGGCCAAGAACTTGCGCGGCGAGTCGATGACCGACGTCATCTTCAACGGCTCCACCAGTCGCAAGCCGGTGAGCCAGGCCAGTATCGAGCTGGTGTTCGATAACTCCGACGGCACCCTGGTGGGTGAATACGCGGCCTATGCGGAAATCTCCATTCGTCGCAAAGTGACCCGCGACAGCCAGAACAGCTATTTCCTCAACGGCACCAAGTGCCGGCGTCGCGACATCACCGATATCTTCCTCGGCACCGGCCTGGGCCCGCGCAGCTACTCGATCATCGAGCAGGGCATGATCTCCAAGCTGATCGAGGCCAAGCCCGAAGACCTGCGTAATTTCATCGAAGAAGCCGCCGGTATTTCCAAATACAAGGAACGGCGGCGCGAGACCGAAAACCGCATTCGTCGCACCCACGAGAACCTCGCGCGCCTGACCGACCTGCGCGAAGAACTCGAACGCCAACTCGAGCGTTTGCACCGTCAGGCCGAGGCCGCGAAGAAGTACCAGGAATACAAGGGCGAGGAGCGCCAGCTCAAGGCCCAGCTTTCGGCCCTGCGTTGGCAGGCGTTGAACGAGCAGGTCGGCCAGCGTGAGGCGATCATCGGTAACCAGGAAGTCAGCTTCGAAGCCCTGGTGGCCGAGCAACGCAACGCCGACGCTGCTATCGAACGCCTGCGTGATGGGCACCATGACCTGTCCGAGCGCTTCAATCTGGTGCAGGGGCGCTTCTATTCCGTGGGGGGCGACATCGCCCGGGTCGAGCAGAGCATCCAGCATGGTCAGCAACGGCTGCGGCAGTTGCAGGATGACTTGAAGGAAGCTGAGCGGGCGCGCCTGGAAACCGAGTCGCACCTGGGCCACGACCGCACGTTGCTGCTGACCCTTGGCGAAGAACTGGACAGGCTCACGCCAGAGCAGGAAATCACCAGTGCCGCCGCCGAAGAGGCCGCCGCGGCCCTGGAAGAAGCCGAGCTGACCATGCACGGCTGGCAAGAGCAGTGGGACAGTTTCAACCTGACCTCGGCCGAGCCGCGGCGCCAGGCAGAAGTCCAGCAGTCGCGCATCCAGCAGTTGGAAACCAGCATGGAGCGACTGGCCGAACGTCAGCGCCGTCTGTCCGAAGAGCGCACCTTGCTCGCGGCGGATCCGGAAGACGCGGCGATTCTGGACCTGAGCGAGCAATTGGCGGCCAGCGAAGCCACCCTCGAAGACTTGCAGGCCAGCGAAGACGCCCAGGTCGAACGGCTTGAGCAACTGCGCCAGGCTTTGCAACTGGCCTTGCAGAACCAGCAGCAGGGCCAGGGCGAATTGCAGCGGCTCAATGGGCGCCTGGCCTCGCTGGAAGCCTTGCAGCAAGCCGCGTTGGATCCCGGCACCGGCACCGCCGAATGGCTGCGCGACCAGCATCTGGCCGAGCGTCCGCGACTGGCCGAGGGCCTGAAGGTCGATGCCGGTTGGGAGCTGGCGGTGGAAACCGTGCTGGGTGCCGACCTGCAAGCAGTACTGGTGGATGACTTCGGCGGCTTCGACCTGTCGGGTTTCACCCAGGGCGATCTGCGCCTGCTCAGCCCGGCTGGCGACGGCGTACGAATCCCCGGCAGCTTGCTGGACAAGGTCGAGGCCCAGGTCGACCTGTCGCCCTGGCTGGGGCAGGTCAAACCGGTGGACAGCCTTGAACAGGCCTTGGCCCTGCGTGGGCAATTGGCGATCGGCGAAAGCCTGATCAGTCGAGACGGGTATTGGGTCGGCCGGCATTTCCTGCGGGTGCGCCGGGCCAGCGAAGCCGAGAGCGGCATGCTTGCCCGAGGCCAGGAAATCCAGCGCTTGGGCGCCGAGCGCGAAGAGCGCGAGGCCAGCGTCGAAGCCCTGGAAACCGAATTGCAAAACCTGCGGGCGCAACAGCGTCAACAGGAAAACGGCCGCGAACACCTGCGGCGGCTGTTGCAGGATGAAGCGCGCCAGCAAGGCGAACTCAAGGCGCAGTTGTCCGCCGGCAAGGCCAAGGTTGAACAACTGGCGCTGCGCCGCACCCGCCTGGAAGAAGAAATCGCCGAGCTGGGCGAGCAGCGGGCGCTGGAGCACGAACAGATCGGCGAGGCGCGCTTGCAGCTGCAAGACGCCCTCGATGCCATGGCGCTGGACACCGAGCAGCGCGAACTGCTGCTGGCCCAGCGTGACAGTCTGCGCGAGCGCCTGGACCGGGTGCGTCAGGAAGCACGCCAGCACAAGGACCATGCCCATCAATTGGCGGTGCGCCTGGGTTCGCTCAAGGCTCAGCACGATTCCACGCGCCAGGCCTTGGAACGGCTGGAAATGCAGTCCGAGCGCCTGACCGAAAAACGCGAGCAGTTGTGCCTCAATCTGGAGGAGGGCGAAGCGCCGCTGGAAGAGCTGCGCCTCAAGCTCGAAGAATTGCTCGACAAGCGTATGAGCGTCGACGAGGAGCTCAAGACGGCGCAGATCGCCCTGGAGGACGCCGACCGCGAACTGCGCGATGCCGAGAAGCGCCGCAGCCAGGCCGAGCAGCAATCGCAACTGATCCGCGGCCAGATGGAACAGCAGCGCATGGAGTGGCAGGCCCTGACGGTGCGGCGCAAAGCCTTGCAGGACCAATTGCTGGAAGACGGCTACGACCTCGATGGCGTGCTCGCCACCCTGGTGGCCGGGGCGAACGAGAAGGACGCCGAGGAGGAACTGGAACGCATTGCCCAGCGTATCCAGCGCCTGGGGGCAATCAACCTGGCGGCCATCGACGAGTACCAGCAGCAGTCCGAGCGCAAGCGTTACCTGGACGCCCAGAACGACGATCTGGTGGAAGCGCTGGAGACCCTGGAAAACGTCATCCGCAAGATCGACAAGGAAACCCGCAACCGCTTCAAGGATACCTTTGATCAGATCAACGGCGGTTTGCAGGCACTTTTCCCAAAAGTTTTCGGTGGCGGCAGCGCTTACTTGGAACTGACGGGCGAAGATTTACTCGATACAGGGGTGACAATCATGGCGCGTCCTCCTGGCAAGAAGAACAGCACCATCCATTTGCTCTCCGGTGGCGAAAAGGCGCTGACCGCGCTGGCCCTGGTCTTTGCCATCTTCAAATTGAACCCGGCGCCGTTCTGCATGCTCGACGAAGTCGATGCACCACTGGACGACGCCAACGTAGGCCGTTACGCACGGCTGGTGAAGGAGATGTCTGAAACGGTGCAGTTCATCTACATCACCCACAACAAGATCGCCATGGAAATGGCCGATCAGTTGATGGGCGTGACCATGCATGAGCCGGGCTGTTCGCGGCTGGTGGCGGTGGATGTGGAGGAGGCCATGGCCATGGTGGATGCCTGAACAACGGCTTGTAGGGCTTCTACTTGGAACGCTGTAGGTATTTTTTACCCTTAGGCCTGTTGTTCAAATCACAGATTGGGCACAAGCCTGTGCGACAGACGGTGTAAAGTTATCTTTGGTCGTGCTAGTTTAATGTCAATTTTTCGTATGCGTGGGCAAAATGCCATTCAGAACATAGAGTTGGCACCACGTTTTAAAGCGGTTTGCAAATAGCTAAGCCCCTTATTTTTCAGCATTTTTATAGAGGCACGGGATTACATGGAAATCGGTCTGCGCGAGTGGCTGATCGTCATCGGCATCATAGTCATTGCCGGTATTCTTTTCGACGGCTGGCGTCGCATGCGCGGCGGCAAGGGGAAACTGAAGTTTCGCCTGGATCGCAGCCTGTCGAACCTGCCCGATGAGGATGACAGCGCCGAACTGCTGGGCCCGCCGCGGGTGCTGGACACCCACAAGGAGCCGCAGCTGGACGAACACGACTTGCCGTCGATGAGCGCATCTGCCCGTGAACCACGGGAATCGGGTTCCAAGCGCGGCAAGCGCAACAGCGAGCCGTCCCAGGGTGATTTGAACCTGAACCTCGACCTGGATGGTGGGCCGAGCTTCAGCAGCCGCGACAACGATTTCCCGGACGAGAACAAAACGTCGGGCGCCGACAAAGACCAGGCCCAGGCTGAAGAAGTGCTGGTGATCAGCGTGATCTGCCGCGACCCGGCTGGCTTCAAGGGCCCGGCGTTGCTGCAGAACATCCTCGAAAGCGGCCTGCGTTTCGGCGAGATGGATATTTTCCATCGTCACGAGAGCATGGCCGGCAACGGCGAGGTGCTGTTCTCCATGGCCAACGCCGTCAAGCCTGGCGTGTTCGACCTCGACGACATCGATCATTTCAGCACGCCGGCGGTGAGTTTCTTCCTCGGTCTGCCTGGCCCGCGTCATCCCAAGCAGGCCTTCGACGTGATGGTGGCCGCGGCGCGCAAGCTGTCCCAGGAACTCAATGGCGAACTCAAGGATGACCAGCGCAGCGTGCTGACCGCCCAGACCATCGAGCACTACCGCCAGCGCATCGTCGAATTCGAGCGCCGGGCACTGACCCAGAAGCGCTGAAGTCGCCAGAGTCTTTATGGCTGGGGCTTTTTGTGGCGAGGGAGCTTGCTCCCGCTGGAGGGCGAAGCCCTCCCAAAAAGTCTTGAAAAAAATGAGCAGCCCAGGCTGCTCTTTTGCTTTATGAGAGAACACCCATGAACGCCGTTGAAACCCGCATCCAAAAGCTGCGCACCGAGCTGGATCAGCACAACTACCGCTACCACGTCCTCGACGAGCCGAGCATCCCGGACGCCGAGTACGATCGCTTGTTCCACGAGCTCAAGGCCCTGGAAGAGCAACACCCGGAACTGGTAACCAGTGATTCTCCAACCCAGCGGGTCGGCAGCGTGGCGCTGTCGGCGTTCAGCCAGGTGCGTCACGAGATCCCGATGCTCAGCCTGGGCAACGCCTTCGACGAAACCACTATGCGTGAATTCGACCGCCGGGTGACGGAAGGTCTCGACCTGCCCATGGGCGATTTGCTGGGCGGTGGCGCGGCGGTGGAATACAGCTGCGAGCCGAAGCTCGATGGCTTGGCGGTCAGCCTGTTGTATCAGGACGGCATGCTGGTGCGCGGAGCCACGCGCGGTGACGGCACCACGGGCGAGGACATCAGCGTCAACGTGCGTACCGTGCGCAATATCCCCCTCAAGTTGCAGGGCAGCGGCTGGCCGCCAGTGTTGGAAGTGCGCGGTGAGGTGTACATGTCCAAGGCTGGCTTCGAGCGCCTCAACGCTACGCAACTGGAAGCGGGTGGCAAGACCTTCGCCAACCCGCGCAACGCGGCGGCGGGGAGCCTGCGCCAGCTGGATTCCAAGATCACCGCCAACCGCCCGCTGGAATTCTGCTGCTACGGTATCGGTCAGGTGACCGCGGACATTGCCGATACCCACATCGGCAACCTCAAACAGCTCAAGGCCTGGGGCTTGCCTATCAGTCGTGAACTGAAGCTGGCCCACGGCATTGACGAATGCCTGGATTACTACCGCGACATCGGCGAGCGGCGCAACGCGTTGCCTTATGAAATCGACGGGGTGGTGTTCAAGGTCAACAGCATCGCCTCCCAACGCGAGCTCGGTTTCCGCGCCCGGGAGCCACGCTGGGCCATCGCTCATAAATTTCCGGCCTCTGAAGAACTCACCGAGTTGCTCGACGTCGAGTTCCAGGTCGGCCGCACTGGCGCTGTCACGCCTGTGGCGCGGCTCAAGCCGGTCAAGGTCGCGGGCGTGACCGTGGCCAACGCCACCTTGCACAACATGGACGAAGTGGCGCGCCTGGGTCTGATGATCGGCGACACCGTGATCATCCGCCGTGCCGGCGACGTGATCCCGCAAGTGGTGCAAGTGATCACCGAGCGCCGCCCGGACGATGCCCGCCCCGTGGAGATCCCCCAGCAGTGCCCGGTGTGTGGTTCCCATGTCGAGCGCACGCAACTGATCAAGCGCAGCAAGGGCCGTGAAACCATCAGCGAAGGCGCGGTGTACCGCTGCGTCGGTCGCCTGGCCTGTGGTGCGCAGCTCAAGCAGGCGATCATTCACTTCGTCTCGCGTCGGGCCATGGACATCGAGGGCCTGGGCGAGAAGAGTGTCGAGCAACTGGTGGACGAGGGCCTGGTGGGTTCGCCCGCCGATCTGTATGCCCTGACCTTCGAGCAGGTGGTCGACCTGGAAGGCTTCGCCGAACTGTCGAGCAAGAACCTGCTGGCGGCCATTGTCGACAGCAAGAAGCCGAGCCTGGCGCGTTTCATCTACGCCCTCGGTATCCCGGACGTGGGTGAGGAAACCGCCAAGGTCCTGGCTCGCTCTCTTGGTTCGCTGGAGCGTGTGCAGGCGGCTTTGCCCCAGGTGCTCACCTACTTGCCTGACGTCGGCCTGGAAGTGGCCCACGAGATCCACAGCTTCTCTGAGGACCCACACAACCGCCAGGTGATCAAGGACCTGCTGCGCCACGGTCTCGAGATCCAGGACCAAGGCGAGTTGGGCGCCGAGTTCTCCGCCAGCACGACCCTGGGCGGCTTTCTCGACAAGCTGAACATCCCCTCGGTCGGGCCGGGCGGGGCGCAGAAACTGGCAGACAAGTTCGGCTCACTCGAAGCGGTGATGAACGCCGACTGGCTGGACATGCGCCAGGCGTTGCCGGAAAAACAGGCCAACGCCGTGCGCGAGTTCTTCGCCGTTGCTGCCAACCGTCAGCAGGCCGAAGCAGCGGAGCAACAGCTGCGCGACTTCGGTATGCATTGGCAAAGCGAGAAGAAAGTCGTCGAAGGCTTGCCCGAAGCAGGGCACACCTGGGTGCTGACCGGTTCGCTGGAGTTGATGAGCCGCGACGTCGCCAAGGACAAGCTGGAGAGCCTGGGGGCGAAGGTCGCCGGTTCCGTGTCGGCGAAAACCCACTGCGTGGTGGCGGGGCCGGGCGCCGGTTCGAAACTGACCAAGGCCAATGAGCTGGGGCTCAAGGTGCTCGATGAACAAGCCTTTGTCGATTTCTTGACTGGGCATGGCATCGCGCTCTGAGGGCGCTCGGCTTTTGTGGGGAGGGAGCAAGCTCCCTCCCCACGGTCTATGACGCAACGCGTTGGAACGATCATGAACGTAAGGTGATCTAGTCTTGCAGGCTCCAGGGAGAGATCGCCATGTACCGCTTCTTCGAACAACTGAGCTCACGCATCGCCGCGCCGTTCCTGGGCGATCGGTCACGTAACAGCAAGGTCTGGCCGTGCCGCTGTGGCCAGTCGTTGTTTTTTCGCAATAGCCAGTGCTTGGCCTGCCTGGCGGCGCTGGGTTATCAACCTGAGCAGAGTCGCCTGACGTCCTTGCAACCCGGCGAGCAAGCCGGGACCTGGACGCTGGACGCCGATCCCCAGGCCGGGCTGTTCCGCCGTTGCGCCAACCTCGACACCGCGGCGGCCTGCAATTGGCTGCTGCCGGCCAATGGGCACGACACCCTGTGCGTCGCCTGTAGCCTGAACCGTACTATTCCTGACCTGTCGATTCCGGAAAATCCCGAACGCTGGCGCAAGGTCGAGACCGCCAAGCGTCGATTGGTCGCGCAGCTGATTACTTTCGGCTTGCCGGTCATCCCGAAAACTGTCGATGAAAACATCGGCTTGGCGTTTGATTTCATCGGCGTCGATCCCGACGGCACGCCGCCAACCACCGGTCACGCCAGTGGATTGGTGACCCTCGACATCAAGGAGGCGGACGATGCCCATCGCGAATACGTGCGCCAGCAGATGCGCGAGCCGTATCGCACCTTGCTCGGGCATTTTCGTCATGAGGTGGGGCACTATTACTGGGACCGGCTGATCGCCAACAGCCAGTGGCTCGAAGCCTTTCGCGAGCTGTTCGGTGATGAGCGCGCCAGCTACACCGAAGCCCTGGAGCGGCACTACCAGCAAGGCGCGCCGCTGGACTGGCAAACCCGCTACGTCAGCGCCTATGCCACCATGCACCCGTGGGAAGACTGGGCGGAAACCTGGGCCCATTACCTGCACATGATGGATGCGGTGGACACCGCCCTGGGCTTCGGTATGAGCGCTCGGGAAATGGATTTCGACTACCAGCCGTTTCCGCCCGAAACCCTATACGATTCCGAGCACGCTGGCGGTGCGGCCTTCCTCTCGTTCGTCAACGCCTGGATCGAACTGGCCGGCATGCTCAACGAACTGTCCCGCAGCATGGGCCAGCCGGATTTCTACCCGTTCGTCGTACCGGCTGCGGTGATCACCAAACTGCATTTCATCCATCTGGTGATTCAGGAAGAGGGTGGTCGTGCGGATGAAGTGCTGTTGTAGGTTCCTGTAAAAGCAGTCGGCATCCATGTTGGATGTGCCGACGCCTTCGCGAGCAAGCCCGCTCCCACACGGGTTCTCGGAGTGTTCACAGTCCGGTGTTCACCGCCGTTCTCCTGTGGGAGCGGGCTTGCTCGCGAAAGCGGTGGGGCAGTTTGCATCCATGTTCGATGCGCCGATGTCATCGCGAGCACGCTTTGCTCCCATAGCAAGTGCTTGAACACCTTCAGTTTTTTAATCCGGCACGAACGGTTGTAACTTCTTGCCAGATAGGTACAATGGCGCGGCTCGCCGTCAGGCGGGCGTCGTTATGGTGACCCCATCGGTCCCCCCGCAACGATTACCCGTGAACCTGGTCAGAGCCGGAAGGCAGCAGCCACAGCGGGAACATTGTGTGCCGGGGTGTGGCTGGTGGGGTTGCCTCCATAACGCCCAGGCCTTCGTTCGCAAGGTTTGCCACATTCAAAATTACTTTTCGTTTTGCTGATCGATATCGATCGGTGTTTTCTGCTGTTCAGGCTTTGGTTGGACAGGGCAGGCGAATGCCAAAGAGAATCCCAGCCGTCTCGCATCGATAGACCTGATTTTTCTTTTACTGCATCAAGGCTTGGACAAGGCCTGGTCGACCGCTGCGATCAGCTTTCCCAGGTCCTTGGAGGTGGCTTTGTGTATGACACCGAATAGATACGCCCGCTGTTCTTCCTCATCGCCCATGTCGGCAAAAAAGGCTTTGAGTTGTACGTCCAGCACATTGGCAAGCAGGAACAAGGCTTCGACGCTGGGGGTGTAGGTGCCGGTTTCGAAGCGGCTGATGGTTTTGGGGTCAAAACCGGTTTTTTCGCCAAGTTCAGCCTGAGTAAGCCCTGCTACTTTGCGGTAGCGTCTGATGGCTGGACCCAAGCTTGAAATTCGCATCGCTTAATTCCTATTTAGAATCAAGAACTTAACGATAGATTTTCGCATTAGGCAACCGCGTGATCCATCACCTTACTTTGCAAAGTGTGATGTGTTTCGTAGAATCGGCCTTTGGCACGGGTATTTGGTGACCTGCTTCAGAAGCCGGGGTGTGTACAGAGACCAGGCCTTGCGTTTCTTGCCGCGATACAAGGCAAGGGCTGAAGCCCTCCCTTGGCACCACCAGGGCCCGCGCTCCAGCTGTTCTCAAAGTGTTTGAGCCTAGTTGATTTTCGCCTGTCTTGGAGGCGGTGCAACCGCGCGCGACAAATGAGCCTGACTCATGGATGACTGCTTCGATGGATAAGAAGTACCGCAGAGCCGTTGACGCCGCCGCGATTTTTTCCGAAACCGATCTGAGCGGGCGCATCACCTACGTCAACGATCAATTTTGCAGCCTTTTTGGTTACCGGCGCGATGAGTTGCTGGGCGTGAACCATCGCCTGCTCAATTCCGGCCAGCACCCTGAAGAGTTCTTCAGCGACATGTGGCGCACCATTGCCGTGGGCCAGGTCTGGAAAGGGGAAATCTGCAACCGGGCCAAGGACGGTACGCTGCACTGGGTCGACACCACCCTGGTGCCGGTGATCGATGACGAAACAGGGCATATCGAACGCTACCTGGCGATTCGCTTCGACGTCAGCGAAAAGCGTCGCCTGCTGCATTCGCTGCAATGGCGGGTCGGTCACGATGTGCTGACCGGGCTGCCCAACCGCACTTATCTCTCCGATCTGCTGGACCAGGCCCTGGAGTTTTCCCGTGCGGAAAACTTGCCCCTGGCAGTGTGCATGCTCGACCTCGATGGCTTCAAGGCCGTCAACGACGGTTATGGCCATGCCAGCGGTGATCGGCTGTTGGTGGAGGTCGCCAGGCGCCTGCGCAGCATTGTGCGTGGCGAGGACGTGGTGGCGCGACTGGGCGGGGACGAGTTCGTGCTGGTGCTGCGCCATGTGCGTGGGATGGATGAGTTGCATGCCGCGTTGAACCGGGTGTTGATCGCTGTTTCCATGCCGTATGGCATTGACGGCAAGGACATCAAGGTCTTCGCCAGCATTGGCGTCACATTGTTTCCGTGGGACAACGAAGACGCCGAGACCTTGTTGCGCCACGCCGACCAGGCGATGTACGTGGCCAAGCAAAGCGGGCGCAATCGTTTCCATTTGTTCGATGTGTCCCGGGACAAGGAAGTGCGAGCCACTTACCAGACCGTCGAGCGGGTCCGCCAGGCGCTTGCCGGCAATGAGTTGCGGCTGCATTTCCAGCCCAAGGTCAACATGCGTCATGGCGCCGTGGTTGGCCTGGAGGCGCTGCTGCGCTGGAAGCATCCGCAACGTGGCCTGGTGCCGCCTCGGGAGTTCCTGCCGCTGGTGGAAGAGACCGACCTGATCGTCGAGATCGGCGAGTGGGTCATGGAAAAGGTATTGACCCAGTTGCAGCAATGGCAGCAAGCGGGGCAGGGCTGGCCGGTGAGTATCAATATCTCGGCGCGGCATTTTCAGCGGGCGGATTTTGTCGAGCGGCTGCGACAGGTGTTGGAAAGGCATCCGGCGGTACCGCCACGCCTGTTGGATCTGCAGATTGTCGAATCCGTCGCGGTGGAAAACCTTGCCCACGTCAGCGCCTGCCTCCAGGCCTGCCAGGCCTTGGGCGTGGGGTTTTCGCTGGGTGGTTTCGGCACGGGCTACTGCTCGCTCAACGACCTCAAGCACCTGCGCACGCAAACCATCAAGATCGACAAGGCCTTTGTCCGCGACATTCTCCATGATCGCGACGACCTGGCACTGACCGAAGCGGTGATCGGCCTGGCCCGGGCGTTTGGCCGCGAGGTGGTCGCCGAGGGGTTGGACAGCCTGGAGCACGGCCAACTGCTGCTGCGCCTGGGCTGTGAGGTGGCACAAGGTTATTTCATCGCCCGGCCCATGCCGCCCGAACAGATACCCGGCTGGGTGCAGGGGTTCATCCCGCCGTTGCAATGGCAGCAGCGGCCGGGCGATCAGGGGGAGGGTGCCTCGCTCCTGGCCTGGGATGCGTCACTGCGGCCAGTGTAAAGCTGGATGATCGCGTCGATCTCCCCTGACGTTTTCATGTTCAGCAAGGTCCTCAGGATGCGTTGTGCTGGAATGTTCGGATCGTTGCGCACATAACAGCTCAACTGCTGTTCCTGAAGCACTGCCACTGCATGGAGTTGTCGATCCGCAGTGTGGCGTTGATTGAACCAGTCCAGTGCCCATTGGTTGCTGACCGCATAGCTATAGCGGCCTGCGAGCAGTTTCGCCAGCACTTGCTCCTGGCTGCGAGCATCGTCTCGGTGCAGTTGGCCGCTGTTGAACAAGGGTTGCAAGGTGGGGTAGGTATAGCTGAGCACCGTACCTATGGCCTGGTGCGCCAGCGTTGCCGGTGTTACTGCCGCAGGTGTGCTTGCCGTGGCGACGAGCAGGTCGCGCTGGAAAAACAACGGGATGCTCCACAGGTAATCGCCACTGTCCTTTACCCAGTCGGGGCTGACATAGCAGCGTACGTCGATCTCGCCGTGTTTCATGGCGCCGTCCAGCCGGGCGCGGGACAGGACATGGAATTGCGCCGGCAGTCCCATCTGGGTCGCCAGGCTGGTCATTACATCGGGAAGGATGCCCTGGGTCGGGCGACCTCGTTCGATCTGCACCATGGGCATCGCCCAGCCGTCGGTAACGGCAAAACGCAAGGGTGCTTCCTCGGCAAAGCAACTGGTACCCAACAACAGCAAAGCCCCCATGGCTGAGCGCATAAACTCTCCTGACTGTACAAAACCGTGTCGACAACCGAGCTCGATTCCCAAGCTTAGTCAGATTAGACGAGCACACCGGATGCAATTTCGCCCCTGCTCCGCTAGCATTAGCCGCTTATGTTCCTTCGTTGCGACGGTTTTCGATGAGTTATCAGGTTCTTGCACGTAAATGGCGTCCGCGCTCGTTCCGCGAAATGGTCGGCCAGACCCATGTGCTCAAGGCTCTGATCAATGCCTTGGACAGCCAGCGGCTGCACCATGCCTATCTGTTCACTGGTACTCGTGGCGTGGGCAAGACCACCATCGCGCGGATCATCGCCAAGTGCCTGAACTGTGAAACCGGCATCACTTCGACGCCTTGCGGCGAGTGTTCGGTCTGCCGGGAGATCGACGAGGGCCGCTTCGTCGACCTGATCGAGATCGACGCTGCCAGTCGCACCAAGGTCGAAGACACCCGCGAATTGCTCGACAACGTGCAGTACGCGCCGAGCCGTGGGCGCTTCAAGGTCTACCTGATCGACGAAGTGCACATGCTCTCCAGCCATTCGTTCAATGCGCTGCTCAAGACCCTCGAGGAACCACCGCCCTACGTCAAGTTCATCCTGGCGACCACCGACCCGCAGAAACTTCCTGCAACGATTTTGTCGCGGTGCCTGCAGTTCTCCCTCAAGAACATGACGCCGGAACGGGTCGTCGAGCACCTGACGCATGTACTGGGCGTCGAGAACGTGCCCTTCGAGGACGATGCGCTGTGGCTGCTGGGCCGCGCCGCCGATGGTTCGATGCGCGACGCCATGAGCCTGACCGACCAGGCCATCGCGTTCGGTGAAGGCAAGGTCATGGCCGCCGACGTCCGGGCCATGCTTGGCACCCTCGATCATGGCCAGGTCTATGACGTCTTGCATGCGCTGATCGAAGGCGACGCGAAGGCGCTGCTCGAAGCGGTGCGTCACCTGGCCGAGCAGGGCCCTGACTGGAATGGCGTGCTCTCGGAAATTCTCAACGTGCTGCACCGGGTCGCCATCGCCCAGGCCTTGCCTGATGGCGTCGACAACGGTCATGGCGACCGTGATCGCGTATTGGCGCTGGCCCAGGCGCTGCCGGCCGAAGACGTGCAGTTTTATTACCAGATGGGCCTGATCGGCCGTCGCGACCTGCCCCTGGCACCGGATCCGCGCGGCGGCTTCGAAATGGTCCTGCTGCGAATGCTGGCGTTCCGGCCAGCCGATACGACGGACGTCCCGAGGCAAGCGCTAAAGCCAGTGGGGATCAGCCAGGCCACAGCTGATTCCGCCAAGCCAGTGGCTGCCGCGCCCGTCGTTGCGCCGGCAGTGGCTTCGGCTCCGGTAGCGCCGGCACCTGTGGCGGCACCGGCCCCGACACCTGTTGTCGCGGCCCCTGAGCCAGAACCTGAACCGGTCGTCGAGGCGCTGCCCGAACCGGTCGTCGAAGCCGTTGTCGATCTGCCCTGGAACGATCCGATCGAGCCCGAGGTTGTCCAGCAACCGGCCGTGGAGCCGGTCCTGGAGACCATCGCCGAGCAGCCCGAGTTGCCGCCGATGCCTTTGCCGACGCCTGACAGCGTGGTACTCGATGCACCGGAGTGGGTTGCCGCGCCGGTGCCCGAACCGACAGTGGCCGACGTCGATGTCGCCACGCCAGGCCTCGACCAGGACGACGAACCGCCGCTGGACGAGGATTACATCGAGCCAGACATGGATTCGGCCTACAGCTACCTGGACGACCTGGCCAGCGAGCACGCCGCTGAGCCGGCCCCGGAGCCCGAGCCGGAACCTGCGGCGATGCCAGCCACCGGCCTGGCCCTGCAATGGCTGGAACTGTTTCCTAAACTGCCGATCAGCGGCATGACCGGCAGCATCGCCGCCAACTGCACGCTGATTTCCGTGGAAGGCGACCACTGGCTGCTGCACCTGGACCCGGCCCACAGCGCACTGTTCAACGCGACCCAGCAACGTCGCCTCAACGATGCGCTGAACCAGTACCACCAGCGCCCCCTGACGCTGACCATGGAGCTGATCAAGCCCGAGCAGGAGACCCCGGCCCAAGCCGGGTCCCGCCGCCGTGCCGACCGTCAGCGCGAAGCCGAGGAGTCGATCCACAGTGATCCATTCATCCAGCAGATGATGCAACAGTTCGGCGCTGTGGTCCGTCACGATACTATCGAACCTGTCGAGGCCCCGGTCACCCAGGGCTCATAACTGAAGGCGCCGGGCCGAATGGGCCGGGCGCGTTGTTTATCCAAGTACTTTCGAGGTGATTCCCATGATGAAAGGTGGCATGGCCGGCCTGATGAAGCAGGCGCAGCAGATGCAGGAAAAAATGGCCAAGATGCAGGAAGAACTGGCCAACGCCGAAGTCACCGGCAAGTCCGGCGGCGACATGGTGACCGTGGTCATGACCGGTCGCCACGACATCAAGCGCGTCAGCATCGACCCAAGCGTGGTCGAAGGCCTGAGCGAAGACGACAAGGAAATGCTCGAAGCCCTGTTCGCCGCCGCCGTCAATGACGCGGTGCGCAAGATCGAAGCCAACAGCCAGGACAAGATGTCCGGCATGACGGCCGGCATGCAACTGCCGCCCGGCATGAAACTGCCGTTCTGATTCGCCATCCCGGTCGGGATGGGCTACACACAATGCCAGGCATCGCGCCTGGCATTGTTGTTTCTGTCGTAGGGGCGAGCGGTGACAGAAACCTTACCTGTGGGAGCAAGGCTCTGTGGGAGCAAGGCTTGCCCGCGATGCAGGCGCCTCGGTTTGTCGGAACTGCGCGCCATCGTTCATCGCGGGCAAGCCTTGCTCCCACAAGTGCCGGCTGAACAAACATCGAACGCCGCCCCTTCGGCAATGGTCTGCTTCCTATACGTGTCCGCTCAACGAACAAGGAGACGCATCCATGTCATCGATTTCCAGCCAGCGCATCCTCCTGGCCTCCCGCCCCCAAGGGGCGCCCACGCCGGAAAATTTTCGTCTTGAACACGTGACACTGCCGGATCTGGCGGAGGGACAAATTCTGCTCAAGACACTATTCCTGTCCCTGGACCCCTACATGCGCGGGCGAATGAGTGACGCGCCTTCCTACGCTGCTCCGGTAAAAATCGACGAGGTGATGACCGGCGGCGCCGTCAGCCGCGTGGAACGCTCGACGCACCCGAAATTCCAGGAGGGTGATCTGGTGGTGGGGGCCACCGGTTGGCAGAGCCACAGCATCAGCGACGGGCGCAACGTGATGCCCATCCCCTCGGGGCTGCCCAGCCCGTCGATGGCCCTGGGTGTGCTGGGCATGCCAGGCATGACCGCTTACATGGGGCTGATGGACATTGGCCAGCCCAAGGCCGGGGAGACCCTGGTGGTCGCAGCGGCCTCGGGTGCGGTGGGCTCGGTGGTCGGCCAGGTGGCGAAAATCAAGGGCCTGCGTGTCGTCGGCGTCGCGGGAGGCAGCGAGAAATGCAAGTACGTGGTCGACGAGCTGGGGTTTGACGCCTGTGTCGATCACAAGAGCGCACGTTTTGCCGAGGAGCTGGCGCAGGCTTGCGACAAGGGCATCGATATCTATTACGAAAACGTCGGTGGCAAGGTTTTCGATGCCGTCGTGCCGCTGCTCAACGCCAAGGCGCGGATCCCGCTCTGTGGCCTGATCGCTTCCTACAACGATCATCAAGCACCGAGCGGCCCGGATCGCTTGCCGCAGTTGCAGCGCACGTTGCTTAACAAGCGCGTGCGTATCCAGGGTTTTATCGTGTTTGATGACTACGGTGACCGTCAGCCGGAGTTCATCAGCGCCATGGCCCCTTGGGTGCGTGATGGCAAGGTCAAGTTCCGTGAGGACGTGGTCGATGGCCTTGAGAATGCGCCGCAGGCGTTTATCGGGTTGTTGGAAGGGCGCAACTTCGGCAAGTTGGTGGTGCGGGTCGCGCAGGATTGAGTATTTGACGCTAATCGGAGGCGCGGGTATAAACCGCGTCTCGTTGTTATGTCGGACATTTCCTCCATGAGCTTCAGCCCTTTGATTCGCCAACTGATCGATGCCCTGCGAACGTTGCCGGGTGTAGGTCAGAAAACTGCCCAGCGCATGGCGTTGCAATTGCTCGAGCGTGATCGCAGCGGCGGTTCACGCCTGGCCCAGGCCCTGAGCCAGGCCATGGAAGGCGTAGGGCATTGCCGTTTGTGCCGCACCCTCACTGAAGACGATCTCTGCCCACAATGTGCCGACCCGCGTCGGGACGACAGCCTGCTTTGCGTGGTGGAGGGGCCGATGGATGTGTACGCGGTGGAGCAGACCGGTTTTCGTGGCCGCTATTTCGTGCTCAAGGGCCACTTGTCACCGCTTGATGGCTTGGGGCCTGAAGCCATCGGCATTCCACAGTTGATCGCGCGGATCGAAGAAGCGGGTACTTTCACGGAAGTCATCCTTGCTACGAACCCGACGGTCGAAGGCGAAGCCACCGCCCATTACATCGCCCAACTGCTCAACAACAAAGGCCTGATCGCCTCACGCATCGCCCACGGCGTGCCGCTGGGTGGGGAGCTTGAGTTGGTGGATGGCGGGACACTGGCGCATTCGTTTGCGGGGCGCAAGCCGATCGCCTTGTAGCCGCCACCCAAAAACTGATGTGGGAGCGGGCTTGCTCGCGAAAGCGGTGTGCCAGTCAACATCATCGTTTACTGATACACCGCTTTCGCGAGCAAGCCCGCTCCCACAGGTTCGATTGCAGTTTCCCGATTATTTTTCGCTGAGCGAGAACTGCGTCAGGCAGAACGTCGGTATCCCCATGTCTTCCAGACGCTGGGAGCCGAGCAGCTCCGGCAAGTCGATGATCGCTGCGGCTTCGTGGACCTTGGCGCCCATGCGGCGGATCAGGTTGGCAGCGGCGATCAGCGTGCCGCCAGTGGCGATCAGGTCATCGAACATCACCACCGAATCACCCTCGCACAAGCTATCGGCGTGCACTTCAAGGAAGGCTTCGCCGTATTCGGTCTGGTAACCCTCGGCCAGCACATCGGCCGGCAGCTTGCCTTGCTTGCGGAACAGGATCAGCGGTTTGTTCAACTGATAGGCCAGGATCGAGCCGATCAGGAAACCCCGCGCATCCATCGCGCCGATATGCGTGAACTCGGCCTCGACATACCGGTGGGCGAAACTGTCCATGACCAGTCGCAGGGCAGTCGGGGATTGGAAGAGTGGGGTAATGTCGCGAAAGATCACGCCGGGCTTGGGGAAATCGATCACGGGGCGAATCAGGGATTTGATGTCGAAGGAGTCAAAGACCATCGTGGAAGTGTCCTGGCAGGGCTGCAAACGCGGCAGTATAGCGCGGCTGGGAACATCCCTCAGCCGCGCGCGGCCATCAGCCTTCGATCGAGCCGCCGGCCAGGGCGCAGAGCTGGATCGGGTCGAGAATGTGAATTTCCTTGCCTTCGGCGGCAATCAGCTCGTTCTGCTGGAAGCGGGTGAATACCCTGGACACGGTTTCCACCGCGAGGCCCAGGTAGTTGCCGATTTCGTTGCGCGACATGCTCAAGCGGAACTGGTTGGCCGAGAACCCGCGGGCGCGAAAGCGTGCCGAGAGGTTGACCAGGAACGTGGCGATACGCTCGTCGGCGGTTTTTTTCGAAAGCAGCAGCATCATTTGCTGATCGTCACGAATTTCCCGGCTCATGACCCGCATCAACTGGCGGCGCAGTTGCGGCAGCTGTATGGACAACTCGTCCAGGCGATCAAAGGGAATTTCGCACACCGAGGTGGTTTCCAGCGCCTGGGCCGAGACTGGATGGGACTCGGTGTCCATGCCGGACAGGCCCACCAGTTCGCTGGGCAGGTGGAAGCCGGTGAGCTGTTCTTCGCCGCCGTCGCTCAGGTTGAAGGTCTTCAAGGCGCCCGAGCGCACCGCATAGACCGAATCGAAGGTGTCGCCCTGGCGAAACAGGAATTCACCTTTTTTCAACGGACGGCCCCGTTTAACGATGTCGTCCAGCGCGTCCATGTCCTCCAGGTTCAGCGAAAGTGGCAGGCAGAGGGGGGCCAGGCTGCAATCCTTGCAATGGGCCTGGTTGTGGGCGCGCAGTTTGACTGGCTCGGACATTTCTTAAATCCTTGTGGGAAATCACGCATAAGGCGTAAGGGTACCCCAGAGCAGACAGTCCGGCCAGCGTGGTTTCGTCGTCAAATTGTCGCGCTCAGATGACTCGGGAGAAGCGTTGGCGATTGTGCAGGTCCAGATAGGCATCGAACACCATGCACACCGATCGCACCAGCAGGCGCCCGGCGGGCAATACCCGGATGTGGGTGTTATCCAACTCGATCAGCCCATCCGCGGCCATGGCCTGCAATTGCGGCCACTGCGGCGCGAAGTAACCGCGAAAATCGATGTTGAAGGTTTGCTCGATCTCGGCGAAGGGCAGGTGGAAATGACAGATCAACTGCTGGATCACCGCGCGCCGCAGCCGGTCGTCAGCGTTGCAGATCAGCCCGCGACTGGTCGCCAGTTGCCCGTCGGCGAGGGTGTTCTGGTAATGGTTCAGGTCACTGCTGTTCTGGCAGTACAAATCGCCGATCTGGCTGATGGCTGACACGCCAAGGCCGATCAGGTCGCAATGGCCATGGGTGGTGTAGCCCTGGAAGTTGCGCTGCAACGTAGCCTCTTCCTGGGCGATTGCCAGTTCGTCGTCGGGCAGGGCGAAGTGGTCCATGCCGACATAGCGGTAACCGGCGGCGGTCAGTTGTTCGATGGTGCCTTGCAGCATCGCCAGTTTCTGCTCCGGGTTCGGCAAGTCCTGGCTATTGATGCGCCGCTGGGGCATGAAGCGTTCCGGCAGGTGGGCGTAGTTGAACACCGAGAGCCGGTCCGGTTGCAGATGGATGACTTCCTGGACGGTGCGGGCGAAGTTTTCCGGGGTCTGCTTGGGCAGCCCGTAGATCAGGTCGATGTTGATCGAACGGAATTGCAAGGTCCGGGCGGCTTCGACCACGGCACGGGTTTCTTCCAGGCTTTGCAGGCGATTGACGGCTCGCTGCACCGCCGGGTCAAGGTCTTGCAGGCCGATACTGACCCGGTTGAAGCCCAGTTCGCGCAACAGGCCCATGGTCGACCAGTCGGCTTCCCTGGGGTCGATTTCGATGCCGTAGTCACCGGAATCGTCGTCCAGCAGGTTCAGGTGCTTGCGCAGCTTGGCCATCAGTTGGCGCAGTTCGTCGTGGCTGAGGAACGTCGGGGTGCCGCCGCCAAAGTGCAACTGTTCTACGCGCTGGGTGGGGTCCAGGTGGCAGCCGATCAACTGGATTTCCTGTTCCAGGCGCTGCAGATAGGCGTGGGCACGGCCGCGGTCCTTGGTGATGACCTTGTTGCAGGCGCAGTAGTAGCAGATGTTCGCGCAGAACGGTATGTGCACGTACAGCGACAACGGTCGCAGGGCCTTGCGGCTGTCGCGCAGGGCGTGGAGCAGGTCGAAGGTGCCCACCTGGCTGGCGAACTGCGCCGCAGTGGGATACGAGGTGTAGCGTGGTCCCGCCAGGTCGTAACGGCGGATGAGATCTGAGTCCCAACAAATGGTGTCGAGCATGCGGGCATTCCCCGGATAGACTGGCATGGGGCGAGTCTAGGGGCGCGTGGGCGTGGCCGTTTTGATTTGCGTCAACGGGCTCGCTGCGAAGGAAGGTGTGCATGGTTTTTGAGGACGACGCATGACCTGTGGGAGCCGAGCTTGCTCGCGATGACGGCGGCACATCCAACAGGGATGCCAGCTGAGCCACCGCTATCGCGAGCAAGCTTGGCTCCCACACTTGATCTAGGGCGCTCACAAATGTGGTGTTCACCACAAGTCTTCTGTGGGAGCGAGCTTGCTCGCGATGGGGGCGACTCGGTCAATGCCCCATGAGCCAATGCTGATGCGGCCCCGGCAGTGTCCATACCCCGAAAATAATCACCAACAAGCCACCGGCCATGCGCACGCTGCGTTTGCGCAGCAGGGCGGTGACGCGTTCGGCGGCCAGGCCGGTGGCGAGCAGTACCGGCCAGGTGCCCAGGCCGAAGGCGAGCATCAGCAACGCACTGTCCAGCGCATTGCCCTGGCTGGCGGACCAGAGCAGGGTGCTGTAGACCAGGCCGCACGGCAGCCAGCCCCATAGCGCGCCGAGCAGCAAGGCCCGGGGCAGGCTCGACACCGGCAGCAAACGGTTGGCGACGGGTTGGATGTGCCGCCACAAACCACGCCCCACGCTTTCGATGCGCGTCAGGCCGCTCCACCAGCCCGCCAGGTACAAGCCCATGGCAATCAACAGCAAGCCGGCCAGCACCCGCATGATCATCGCTGCCGGACTGTTGGACACGGCCCAGCCGGCCAGGCCGATCAGCAACCCGGCGGTGGCGTAGCTCAGGATCCGCCCCAGGTTGTACGCCAGCAGCAACCGAAAGCGCCGGCTGCGTTGTTCCTTTGGGATCGCCAGGGTCAGGGCGCCCATCAGGCCGCCGCACATGCCCAGGCAGTGGCCGCCACCGAGCAGGCCAAGGATAACCGCCGAAACCAGCAGTGGCGCCAGATCAAGCATGGGGCGGAGCCTTGTCGTCCGGCTTGTGGGCCTCGCCACTGGCTTCGTCCACCGCCGCCTTGTGGTTCGGGTCCTGGTCGTCGAACAGAATGCTGTGGGCCGGACCGTCGAGGTCGTCGTACTGGCCGCTGTCCACGGCCCAGAAGAAAATGTACACGGCGATGGCCACGATCAGTAGCGCGGCCGGGATCATCACGTAGAGAGCTGGCATGTCGGAACTCCATGCCCGCGCGGCTCAGGCCGGCAGCGGGCGGGTATCGGGCGTGGCGTCGAAAACCTGCGCCTTGGGCTGACGTGTCAGCCTCAGCGCATTCAACACCACGGTCAACGAACTGATGGACATGCCGACCGCCGCCCACACCGGCGTAATCCAGCCGAGGGCGGCGAACGGCAACATGAGGCCATTGTACAGCCCTGCCCACACCAGGTTCTCAATGATCACCCGGCGGGTGCGTCGGGCCAGGCTGAAGGCGTGGATCAGGGCGTCGAGGCGGTTGGACAGCAGCACGGCGTCGGCGCTGGTCTTGGCCAGGTCGGTGGCCGAGCCCATGGCGACACTGATGTCCGCCGCCGCCAGCACGGGCACGTCGTTCACCCCATCGCCGAGCATCAACACCTTGCGGCCCTGTTGGTGCAACTGCTGCAACACGGCCAGTTTGTCGTCCGGGCGCAGGCCGCCGCGAGCCTCATCGATGCCCAGCTCGGCGGCGACGCTGGCAACCATGGGTGAACTGTCCCCCGACAACAGCAGCGTCCGCCAGCCCCGTGCCTTGCAGGCCGCCAGCAGCGCCGGGGCATCGACGCGCAAGCGGTCATCGAGGACGAACCAGGCCAGCGGCCCGATCTCATCGCCCAGCAACAGCCATTGCCCGGCCTCATCCGGCATCACCGGCACCGTCGCGCCACTGAGTTCGCAGACAAAACCGGGTTGGCCGATGCGCAGGCGCTGTTCCGCCACGAGGCCTTCCAGCCCCAGCCCCGGGGTGCTGTGTACCTGCTCGGCGGCCAGTGGAGCGCGGCCGAAGGCGCGGGCGATAGGGTGTTCCGAGCGGTTTTCCAGGGCGGCGGCCAAGCCCAGGCATTGATCGCTGTCGAGGGCTGCCAATGGCCGAATGGCGCGCAACGCCAGGCGACCTTCGGTGAGGGTGCCGGTTTTGTCGAAAATCACCGTGTCGATCTGGTTCAGGCCTTCCAGCACATGGCCGCGCGTCAGCAGCAGGCCGAGCTTGTGCAAGGTGCCGGTAGCGGCGGTGAGGGCAGTTGGCGTGGCGAGGGACAGCGCGCAAGGGCAGGTGGCGACCAACATCGCCAGGACGATCCAGAAGGCCCGCGAGGCATCCAGTTGCCACCACAACAGGCCGATGGCCGCCGCCGCGACCAAGGAGAACAACAGGAACCATTGGGCAGCGCGATCGGCGATTTCCGCCAGTCGCGGCTTCTCGGCCTGGGCCCGTTCCAGCAGCCGGACGATGGCCGACAGCCGGGTGTCTTGCCCGAGCGCCAGCACCTCGACCGTCAAGGCGCCTTCGACGTTCAGCGTGCCGGCGGTGACCGCGTCGCCCACTTGCCGAGGTTGTGGCAGGTATTCGCCGGTCAGCAGCGATTCGTCGATGCTGGACTGGCCATCGAGAATCTTGCCATCGGCCGGCAGGACTGCCCCGGGGTGCACCAGCACCCGGTCACCGGTGCGCAATTCGCTGAGCAGGATGCGTTCACTCTGGCCGTTCTCCTCCAGGCGCAGGCACGAGGCCGGCAACAGATTGACCAGTTGGGCGGTGGCAGCAGCCGTGCGCTCCCGAGCCCGGCGTTCCAGGTAACGGCCGGCCAGCAGGAACAGGGCGAACATGCCTACGGCATCGAAGTACAACTCGCCAACGCCGGTAATCGACGTCCAGATCCCGGCGACGTAAGCGCCGCCGATGGCCAGGGAGACTGAAACGTCCATGGTCAGGTGACGAGTGCGCAGGTCGCGCATGGCGCCTTTGAAGAACGGCGCGCAGCTATAGAACACGATGGGCGTGGTGAGGAACAGGGCAACCCAACGCAGGATGGTGTGCATCTCCGGGCTCAGGTCGATGTTGAATTCCGGCCAGGTGGCCATGGTCGCCATCATCGCCTGGAACCACAACAGACCGGCCACACCCAATTGGCGCAGGGCCAGGCGGTTTTGTGCGGCGAGTTGTTCACAGGCCTGGTCGGCCTGGTACGGGTGCGCTACGTAGCCGATCTGGCGCAATTCGGCGAGCAGCGTGCTCAGCGGCAGTTGAGCGTCGGCCCAGCGTACATGCAGGCGATGATTGGACAGGTTCAATCGCGCTTCGGCCACGGCGGGCAGGCTGCGCAGCTGTTTTTCGATCAACCAGCCGCAGGCGGCGCAACTGATGCCTTCCATCAACAGGGTGGTTTCGGCCAGTTCACCTTCATGGCGGACGAATGATTGCTGCACGTCAGGGCGATCGTACAGCGCCAGTTCATCGGTCAACTGGACGGGCAGGGATTCGGGGTTGGCCGACGCTTCGCTGCGATGCTGGTAATAACTTTCCAGGCCGCCGGCGACAATGGCCTCGGCCACCGCCTGGCAGCCCGGGCAGCACAGCTCGCGGGTTTCACCGAGGACAACGGCGGTGAAGCGACTGCCGGGGGGGACGGGCAGGGCGCAGTGGTAGCAGGGCTGTGGAGTGGTCATGGGTATCGCATGAAGGCCTGGCATAGTGGGCTTGCAAGGAGGTACACGAACTGTAGGAGCTGCCGAAGGCTGCGATCTTTTGATCTTTTGATCTTTCGCTTGGGACTCAAGCAGCAAGGGAAAGATCGCAGCCTCGCTTCGCTCGGCAGCTCCTACAGGGGCTGTCGTCTGGTTTATTTTTTCAGGTCTTCAGCGCCTTGCAGCGGCTCATCGCCGAGCAGGATGTCCTGGTCGTGGTTGATCTGTTCTTCTTCGAACAGGCGCCAGGTCTTGTCGTTCTCCACTCCCAGCAATTCGACAAAGCGCCGGCCTTCGATCTTGTCTGTCATCTGTCCGACGTAGCGCCCCGGTTCGCTGTCGTTGCGGGTCAGGACGATCTTGCGGTCCTTCTCCGGCTGGGTCGGCGAGATCAGGCTCAGTTCCAGGGTCTGGGGGCGGCTGTTGCCGTTCAGGCGCAGGTTCACTTCGCCGGTCACGTCATCCAGTTGCACGTTGGCATGCAGTTGCAGGGTCTGGGCGAGCAATTCGCGCTCCAGCGAGCGGTTGATGCCCTTGCCGGCTTCGTAATAGTTGTCGTTGACCAGGTTATCCGGGTTCTTCACCGCAATGGTCACCATCGTCAGGCTCAGTGTCACCGAACAGGTCAGGATCGCGATGATGATCCACGGCCAGAGGTGTTTGTACCAAGGGCTGGTGGCGGTTGCTGCAGGCATGTTCAGTTCTCTCAACGAGTTTGTGGGCCGATGAACCGGCTCTTGGCTTCGACATGTACGCTTTCGTCATCGGCGTCCTTGAGGATGAAGGTCACCTCGTTGGTGCTCGATGGCAGTTGCTCCGGTGCGCTGGACAGCTCGACCGGCTGGCTGTAGATCTCGCCGGCCGCGACCTTGATTTCCCGCCGGCCTTGCAGCTTGAGGTCGGGCAGGCCGGCGGCTTCCAGGACGTACGTATGGTCGCGCTGGTCTTTGTTCATGATCTTCAGGCTGTAGACGTTCTCGATCCGGCCTTCGGCGTTTTCGCGGTAGAGCACGCGGTCCTTGCTGACGTCGAAACCCACCAGCGAGCGCATGAAGAACGCCGTCGCCAACAGGCTCATCATGGTCAGCAGCACCAAGGCATAACCGATCAGGCGCGGGCGCAGTTTATGGGTTTTCTGCCCCGAAAGGTTGTGTTCGGTGGTGTAGCTGATCAGGCCGCGTGGGTAATCCATCTTGTCCATGATGTTGTCGCAGGCATCGATGCAGGCCGCGCAGCCGATGCACTCGATCTGCAGGCCGTCACGGATGTCGATGCCGGTAGGGCAGACCTGGACGCACATGGTGCAGTCGATGCAATCCCCCAGGCCCAGGGCTTTGTAGTCGACGCCCTTCTTGCGTGGGCCACGGCTTTCGCCGCGACGCGGGTCGTAGGAAACGATCAAGGTGTCCTTGTCGAACATCACGCTCTGGAAGCGTGCGTAAGGGCACATGTAGATACACACTTGCTCACGCAGCCAGCCAGCGTTGCCGTAGGTGGCGAGGGTGAAGAAACCCACCCAGAAATACGACCAGCCATCGGCCTGGCCGGTAAAGAACTCGAACACCAGTTCGCGGATGGGCGTGAAGTAACCGACAAAGGTCATGCCGGTGACGAAGCCGATCAGCAGCCACAGGCTGTGCTTGGCGAACTTGCGCAGGAATTTGTTGGCACCCATGGGGGCCTTGTCGAGCTTGATGCGCTGGTTGCGGTCGCCTTCGGTGACTTTTTCGCACCACATGAAGATCCAGGTCCATACGCTCTGTGGGCAGGTGTAGCCACACCACACTCGTCCGGCATAGACCGTGATGAAAAACAGGCCAAAGGCGGCAATGATCAACATCCCGGACAGCAGGATGAAGTCCTGGGGCCAGAAGGTGGCGCCGAAAATAAAGAATTTGCGCTCCGGCAGGTTCCACCAGACGGCCTGATGGCCACCCCAGTTCAGCCAGACCGTACCGAAATACAGCAGGAACAAGAGCGCGCCGCCAGCCATTCGCAGGTTGCGGAACAGGCCAGTGAAGGCGCGGGTGTAGATTTTTTCCCGAGAGGCATACAGGTCGACGCTTTTGTTCGCGTCCTTGGCAGGCGGGGTAACGTCATGTACCGGAATCTGGTTACTCATCAAATGCATCCCACGGCAGTGGAAAAGTGCCGTGGCCAGTACGTGCCGACCACGGTCAGAAAGGGTGTTGCGGTGGCGCAATGATACGCCTGTCGCTCTAGCCCAAGGGTGCGACCTTTGGTCGCGTTGGGGGTCTGCCTAGAATGGTGTAGCGGATGTAACAAGTCATGACTCAGATCAATTGACTATAGACATTCCGTGGCGTTGGCGAAAAAACGAAAGGGAGTCGGACAGGCAAATTGGCAGGTTGGAGAAATCGCCCTCAGTGCAAGCAAATACTTCAAGTAGGCATAAGCCTGCTCTTTGTGGCGAGGGGATTTATCCCCGCTGGGTTGAAGCAGCCCCATGATTCATCAGCCACTGTGTTGTGTCAGGCAGGACGCAGGGGGTTGCTGCGCAACCCAGCGGGGATAAATCCCCTCGCCACAGGACCGCATGAAGTCTCAGGATGGATCTGACCACGGGTTGAGCACCGCCACGCCGCTGCTTTGAAAATCACTCACGTTGCGGGTCACCACGGTCAACCCATGGACGAGGGCGGTGGCGGCGATCAACGCATCGCATTCATTACTGCGGTCAGGCACATGCAGGCGAGCGCAACGCAGTGCGACGGCACGGTCCACGGCCAGGATCCGGCCGGCAAAGGCAGGCATCACGTGATTATCCAGCCAGGCCCGGAGGCGACTGCCCTGCGTCGGGTCCTTGCGTTCGAAGCGCAGCACGCCGGTTTCCAGTTCCAGTACGGTGATCGCCGAGACGTACAGGCTGGGAGCAGGAACGCTGCGTGCCCAGGCTTGGACGTTTCTGTCTGCCTGGGGTTTGCGCAGTTCCGAGATGACATTGGTATCGAGTAGAAACATTCAGGACAGGTCCACCGAGCGGGGGGCGATGACGGCGCGCTCGGTATCGAAGTCGATGTCCGGCGCATTGGGCATGACCAGCAACTCGACAATGCTGGTGCCAATGCCGGTCAGTTTCTGGTACTCCTCAATGCTTAGCAGTACATGGGCTGGCTTGCCACGGTCGGTGATGATCACCGGCCCTTCACGGGTGGCTTTTTTGGCACCACTTGTGTCGTGGTTGAATTCGCGGCTGGAGATGGTGGTGATGGACATGGAAGCGTCCTCGTTTGAACTTGAATGTAGGCACGTTACTACCAGGGTGGTTGGCCGGCAAGCGAAACAGATTTACCCAGGTTTTTCGGCCGGTAACAAAAAGGCCCCGCCAATCAGATTGGCGGGGCCTTTGGTGCATCAGCTACTTGTCTTACTGGGCGTCAGCGGCCGGAGCCTTTTCGCCGTGAGACAGGCTGTAGACATAGGCCGCCAGCAGGTGGACCTTGTCGTTGCCTTGCAAGTCGGCCTGGGCCGGCATTTGGCCCTGGCGCCCGTAGCGGATGGTCTGCTGCAGTTGAGCGAAGCTCGAACCGTAGATGAAGCCGGCCGGATGCGTCAGGTCAGGTGCGCCCATGGCAGGCGTGCCCTTGCCAGCTGGACCGTGGCAGGCCACGCAGTTGGCGGCGAACAGTTTCTGGCCGTTGGCCGGATCGGCCTTGGCGCCTTCCGGCAGCTTGCGACCGTGCAGGCTGGTCACCAGGTAGGAAGCCACGTCAGCGACGCCTTGCTCGCCAACCACGGCAGCCCAGCCCGGCATCACGGCGTGACGACCGCCCATGATGGTGGTCTTGATGGTTTCCGGCTCACCGCCCCAGCGCCAATCGGCATCGGTCAGGTTAGGGAAGCCATAGGCACCCTTGGCGTCGGAACCGTGGCAGACCGAGCAGTTGGAGGCGAACAGGCGGCCACCCATCTTCAAGGCTTGCGGGTCCTTGGCGACTTCTTCAATCGGCATCGACGCGAACTTGGCGAAGATCGGACCAAACTTGGCGTCCGAACGAGCCATTTCCTTTTCCCACTCGTGAACGCCGGTCCAGCCGGTCTGGCCATTGGCGAAAGGGGTCTGCTTTTCGGTGTCCAGGTAGTTATACCCTGGCAGCAGGCCTTTCCAGTTGCCCAGGCCCGGGTAGAGCACCAGGTAACCGAGGGCGAAGACAATGGTGCCCACGAACAACATGAACCACCATTTCGGCAGTGGGTTGTCGTACTCTTCGATGCCATCGAACGAGTGACCAACAGTCTCGTCCGTTTGTTCGGCGCGCTGGCCCTTACGGGTCGACAGCAGCAGCCAGGTCAGGGCGAAGATCGTACCCAGGCTGAGGACTGTGACGTACAGACTCCAGAACGTAGTCATTCTTTGTTACTCCTAGAAGCTTGCTCGACGTGCTTGATGGCTTCGGGATCATCCGCGAACGGCAGCAAGGTCGCGTCTTCGAACTCCGACTTGCGCTTGGGGCTGAACACCCACAGGGCCAGACCGATAAAGGCCACCATCACGACGACAGTGCCCAGGCCGCGAATCATCCCGATATCCATAAAGAATCACCGTTTGCTTTTGATGATGGTGCCCAGGCCTTGCAGATAGGCCACCAGCGCGTCCATTTCAGTCTTGCCCTTGACGGCATCCTTGGCACCGGCGATGTCTTCGTCGGTGTAAGGCACGCCCAGGGTGCGCAGGACTTCCATTTTCTTGGCGGTGTCTTTGCCGTCGAGCTTGTTTTCTACGAGGAACGGGTAAGCCGGCATTTTCGACTCAGGCACTACGTTGCGCGGGTTGTACAGGTGCGCACGCTGCCAGTCGTCGGAGTAGCGGCCGCCAACGCGGGCCAGGTCCGGACCGGTACGCTTGGAACCCCACAGGAACGGGTGGTCCCAGACGCTTTCACCGGCGACCGAGTAGTGGCCGTAGCGTTCGGTTTCTGCGCGAAACGGACGGATCATCTGCGAGTGGCAGCCGACACAGCCGTTGGCGATGTAGACGTCGCGACCTTCCAGCTCAAGGGCGGTGCGCGGCTTCATGCCTTCGACCGGCTTGTTGGTCACGTCCTGGAAAAACAGCGGAACGATCTGGGTCAGGCCGCCGATGCTCACGGCGATGACCATGAAGAAGGCCAGCAGGCCGATATTCTTCTCTACTGTTTCGTGCTTCATCAGTGAGCTCCAACTACGGCGATCTTGGCGGCGGCTTCAGCTTCAGCCGGGTCAGAGGCACGAACGGTGCGGTACACGTTGTAGGCCATGAACAGCATGCCGCTGGCGAAGAACGCGCCGCCCAGGGCACGAACGATGAAACCAGGATGGCTGGCTTGCAGCGCTTCGACGAACGAGTAGGTCAGGGTGCCGTCGTCGTTGATTGCACGCCACATCAGGCCCTGGGTGATGCCGTTGACCCACATCGAGGCGATGTAGAGCACAGTGCCGATGGTCGCGAGCCAGAAGTGCGCGTTGATCAGGCCGGTGCTGTGCATCTGCGCACGACCGAACAGTTTCGGGATCATGTGGTAGATGGCGCCGATGGAGATCATTGCCACCCAGCCGAGCGCACCGGCGTGTACGTGGCCGATGGTCCAGTCGGTGTAGTGGCTCAGGGAGTTGACGGTCTTGATGGCCATCATCGGGCCTTCGAAGGTCGACATGCCGTAGAACGCCAGCGATACCACCAGAAAGCGCAGGATCGGGTCGGTGCGCAGCTTATGCCAGGCCCCCGACAGGGTCATCATGCCGTTGATCATGCCGCCCCAGCTTGGCGCCAGCAGGATGATCGACATCGCCATGCCCAGGGACTGCGCCCAATCCGGCAGTGCGGTGTAGTGCAGGTGGTGCGGACCGGCCCAGATGTACAGGGTGATCAGCGCCCAGAAGTGGACGATGGACAGGCGATAGGAATAGATCGGACGCTCGGCCTGTTTCGGCACGAAGTAGTACATCATCCCCAGGAAGCCCGTGGTCAGGAAGAAGCCCACGGCGTTGTGGCCGTACCACCACTGGATCATCGCATCGGTCGCGCCCGAGTAGGCCGAGTACGACTTGAAGAAGCTGACCGGCAGGGAAGCGTGGTTGACGATGTGCAGCATGGCGGTCACGACGATGAATGCACCGTAGAACCAGTTACCGACGTAGATGTGCTTGGTCTTGCGCTTGACGATGGTGCCGAAGAACACCAGGCCGTAGGTCACCCAGACGATGGCCAGCAGGATAGCCAGGGGCCATTCCAGTTCCGCGTATTCCTTGGTGGTGGTGAAACCCATTGGCAAGGTCACGATCGCACCCACGATGACCGCTTGCCAGCCCCAGAAGGTAAAGGCGGCGAGGCCGTCGGAGATCAGTCGCGTTTGGCAGGTTCGCTGCACGACGTAGTAAGAAGTGGCAAACAATGCACAACCACCGAAGGCGAAGATCACCAGGTTGGTGTGCAGCGGGCGCAGGCGTCCAAATGTCGTCCATGGCAGATCGAAGTTCAACTCCGGCCAGACCAGTTGCGAGGCGATGAAGACACCGAGCCCCATGCCAAGGATCCCCCAGACCACCGTCATGATGGCGAACTGGCGGACTACCTTATAGTTATAAGCAGTCGGACTGATTGCTGTGCTCATTCTAAGGTTCCACGGTTTGGGTGTTTTATTAGGATAAAAATCGGTCGCAAGTATGGAGAAAGCGGGGGGTCATTGCAACGCGCCATGACCTGCGTCAATGCTTTCCAAAGCTGATTCTGCGGCCTTTCCATGTTCCGTGTAGGGACAAAAATGGCCCACGGCAAAATGTCGCAACGAAGGAACGAGGCGAGGGGGTCAGGTCGGTTGTAACGGGGTGTGTTCAAACACAGCGTTCGGGTGATGCCAGGCAACTGTCGCAACAGCCGGTATTCACCAGCCTTTGCGGCCTTTTTGACGAACGATTGTCGAACGCATCGGGTCGGGTCGACCTGAAACCGGCAGTCGCCAGTGCACGCAAAGGCAAGCTTAGACCCGATTCAGGGGAACCGAAAGAAAGACTATGGGAGGGTGCGACAATGCGTCGCGCAGGGACACGGAGCAGCCGCATCCAGACGGATGCGGCTGTTCACGCGGTCAAGATTTATTCGCTTTTGTGTTCGGCTTGCAGGCGCTCGGCACCGGCAGTGTGGGACAGGCTGTAGACGTAGGCAGCAAGCAGTTGCACCTTGTCGTTGCCCAGCAACTCATTCTGCGCCGGCATGTGGCCCTGGCGACCATGGCGAATGGTCTGCTGCAACTGTGCCAGGCTGGTGCCGTAGATGAAGCCGGCCGGTTGCGTCAGGTTCGGCGCGCCCATGGCTTCGGTCCCCTGGCCGGTGGCGCCGTGGCAGGCGACGCAGGTGGTGTTGAAGGCCTGCTGGCCGGCTTGCAGGTCGGCACCGCTGTCCGCCGGCAGAGGCAGGCCGGCCAAGTCGTGGCGTACATACGCGGCCACGTTCTTGACCCCGGCCTCGCCCAGCACTTCACCCCAGGCCGGCATCGCCGCCATGCGGCCACCCAGGATGGTGGCCTTGATGGTGTCGGCAGCGCCGCCCCAGCGCCAGTTGCTGTCGGCCAGGTTCGGGAAGCCGAAGGCACCCTTGGCATCCGAGCCGTGGCAGACCGAGCAGTTGGAGGCGAACAGGCGGCCACCCATCTTCAAGGCTTGTGGGTCCTTGGCCACTTCCTCCACGGGCATGGCGGCGAATTTGGCGAAGATCGGCCCGAACTTGGCGTCGGCCTTGGCCATTTCCTTTTCCCACTCATGGGCGCCGGTCCAGCCGTTGTCGTAACCTGGCAGGATGCCTTTCCAGTTGCCCAGGCCCGGATAGAGGACCAGGTAGCCGACGGAAAACACCAGGGTGCCGGCGAACAACAGGAACCACCACTGCGGCAGCGGATTGTCGTACTCCTCGATGCCGTCGAAGCTGTGGCCCATGGTCTGGTCGACGCTGCCCTTGGTCTCGCCCTTGCGGGTGCCGATCAGCAGCCACGTCAGGCCGATGAGGCTGCCGATGGTCAGTACGCAGATCCACGTACTCCAGAAGGTGGTCATGGCCGGGTACTCCTTGTTGCAGGGTCTTGGGGGGTGGCGGTGTCAGCGGGTGGCTCGTCGGCGAACGGCAGCAGGCGCGCTTCGGCGAACTCTGGACGACGTTTGCTGCTGAATACCCACAGGGTCAGGCCGATGAAGGCGATGAACACCACGACCGTGCCCAGGCCGCGGATCATTCCAGTACTCATTTCAAGAACCATGGCTCACCTCTTGCTCTTGATGGCAGTGCCGAGCACTTGCAGGTAGGCCACCAGCGCGTCCATTTCGGTTTTGCCCTTGAGCGAGGCCACGCTGTTGGTGATGTCGTCGTCGCTGTACGGCACGCCCAGGGTGCGCATGGCGCGCAGCTTGCCTTCGGTATGGCTGCTGTCCACCGCTTGGGTCACCAGCCACGGGTAGGCGGGCATTTTCGACTCGGGCACGACGTTGCGCGGGTTGTACAAGTGGGCGCGGTGCCAATCATCGGAGTAGCGCGCGCCGACCCGTGCCAGGTCCGGCCCGGTACGCTTGGAGCCCCACAGGAATGGGTGGTCCCAGACGCTTTCGCCGGCGACGGAGTAGTGGCCGTAGCGCTCGGTCTCGGCGCGGAACGGACGAATCATCTGCGAATGGCAGCCGACGCAGCCTTCACGGATGTAGATGTCGCGGCCTTCCAGTTGCAGGGCGGTGTAGGGCTTCATGCCGTCCACGGGCTTGTTGGTCACGTCCTGGAAGAACAGCGGCACGATCTGGGTCAGGCCGCCAATGCTCACGGCAAGGACCATCAGCAGCATCAGCAGGCCGACGTTTTTTTCGATTGTTTCGTGTTTCATGGTGGACTCCTCAGGCCATCTGCGCGGCAGCGGCGGCTTCGGCAGGCTGGTAGGCCCGCACGGTGCGCCAGGTGTTGTAGGCCATCAACAGCATGCCGAGGAGGAAGATCGCCCCGCCCGCCAGCCGCACGACGAAGCCTGGGTGGCTGGCCACCAGGGTTTCGACGAAGGAGTAGGTGAGCGTGCCGTCCTCGTTCACCGCACGCCACATCAGGCCCTGGGCGATGCCGTTGACCCACATCGAGGCGATGTACAGCACGGTGCCGATGGTCGCGAGCCAGAAGTGCGCGTTGATCAGGCCGATGCTGTGCATCTGTGGCCGGCCGAAGACCTTCGGGATCATGTGGTACAGCGCACCGATGGAAATCATCGCCACCCAGCCGAGCGCGCCGGCATGGACGTGGCCGATGGTCCAGTCGGTGTAGTGGGAGAGGGCGTTGACGGTCTTGATCGCCATCATCGGACCTTCGAAGGTCGACATGCCGTAGAACGCCAGGGACACCACCAGGAACCGCAGGATCGGGTCGCTGCGCAACTTATGCCAGGCACCCGACAGGGTCATCATGCCGTTGATCATGCCGCCCCAGCTTGGCGCCAGCAGGATCAGCGACATCACCATGCCCAGGGACTGTGCCCAGTCCGGCAGCGCGGTGTAGTGCAAGTGGTGAGGGCCGGCCCAGATGTACAGGGTGATCAGCGCCCAGAAGTGCACGATGGACAAGCGATAGGAATACACCGGGCGCTCGGCCTGCTTCGGCACGAAGTAGTACATCATCCCCAGGAAGCCTGCGGTGAGGAAGAAGCCCACGGCGTTGTGGCCGTACCACCATTGCACCATCGCATCCGTGGCCCCGGCGTACACCGAGTAGGATTTGGTGAAGCTCACCGGCAGTTCCAGGTTGTTGACGATGTGCAGGATCGCCACGGTCAGGATGAACCCGCCGAAGAACCAGTTACCGACGTAGATGTGCTTGGTGTTGCGCTTGGCCACGGTGCCGAAGAACACGATGGCGTAGGCAACCCAGACGATGGTGATCAGGATGTCGATCGGCCATTCCAGTTCGGCGTATTCCTTGGAGCTGGTGTAGCCCAGTGGCAGGCTGATGGCCGCCAGCAGGATCACCAGTTGCCAGCCCCAGAAGCAGAACGCGGCGATTTTCGGCGCGAACAGCTGGGTCTGGCAGGTGCGTTGCACCGAATAGAACGAACTGGCGAACAGGGCGCAGCCGCCGAAGGCAAAGATCACTGCGTTGGTGTGCAGTGGGCGCAGGCGGCCGAAGCTGGTCCATGGCAAATCGAAGTTGAGTTGTGGCCAGACCAATTGGGCGGCGAGAAAAACCCCGAGCCCCATGCCGACGATGCCCCACACCACCGTCATAATGGCGAATTGGCGGACCACCTTGTAGTTGTAGGCGGTACTGATAGAAGTGTTCATGGTTCCCCATCCACGGTTCAGCCGAAGTAGCGCCTGCGCAAGGCAGTGCGGCGTTCTTCGCCTGGAGTTATAGGCAGACTAAAAGCGAGGTCAGCATGGACAAACAGCACAAGGCCAGTATTGACGGGGATCAATGGGCGCGATGTGTAGCCGAACACGGCTGGTTATGGACAGCCGGGCAATCGGTCGCCAGCGCCAAGGCGCCAACCCTGATCCTGGCCCATGGTGCCGGAGCGCCAATGGACAGTGGCTTTATGGAGCAAATGGCCGCGCGCCTTGCCGCACAGGGCGTCAACGTGTTGCGCTTCGAGTTTCCCTACATGGCCCAGCGGCGCCTGGATGGGGGCAAGCGTCCACCCAACCCTGCGCCTAAGTTGCTGGAATGCTGGCGTGAGGTGTACGCCACGGTGCGGCCTTATGTCGCTGGGCGGCTGGCCGTGGGGGGCAAATCCATGGGCGGGCGCATGGCGAGCCTGCTGGCCGATGAGCTGGGCGCCGATGCGCTGGTATGCCTGGGCTATCCCTTCTATGCAGTGGGCAAGCCGGAGAAACCGCGGGTCGAGCATCTGGCGGCGTTGAAAACCCGGACCTTGATCGTCCAGGGCGAGCGCGATGCGTTGGGCAATCGGGAAGCGGTGCAGGGGTATGCCTTGTCACCGAGCATCGAGGTGATGTGGCTGGCGGCGGGGGATCATGATTTGAAGCCGTTGAAGGTTTCGGGATTTAGTCATGAGCAGCACCTGGAGGCTGCTGCGGGAAAGGTGGCGGCGTTTCTTCAGGATTGATAGCGTCTGTCCTGGCCTCTTCGCGAGCAAGCTCGCTCCCACACTGGATTTGCGGCGTTCACAAGCCCCTGTGGGAGCGAGCCTGCTCGCGATAGCGGTCTGACAGTTGGCCAGGATGTTGTTGGCTGAGTACATATCCGTTGCTGCGGTCACGGCTGCCTATGGTTCCGCTCTTACAGCGGCTCACTTTTGAGAAGCCCGGAAGCCGGCCCAGTCAAAAGTAAGCAAAACGCTCTTGCCCCACCACTCGGTGCCTCGCCTAGGCTCGGCATGCCCGAACGAAGGCATTGCTCCGTGGGCCCGCCGCGAAGGGCCATCCATGGCCCAGCGCGGCTACCTCGGCATCCATGCCGAGGTGCCCACTACGCAATGCCTGCGTTCGGCCATCGTGGTTAACGGGGCGCCCGAGATCAACGTCCATCCCGAGGCGGTCTGATAGCCGACCTGGTTCTTGGTGGGACCGCGTTTCCTCTGTGGGAGCGAGCCTGCTCGCGAAGGCGGGTTACGCGACGCTTTTTTTAAAATGGTAATAAAAAACCCGGAAGCTTTCGCTGTCCGGGTTTTTTTCAAGCCGACATCTATCAGCGGTTAAACCGCTCCACCAACGAGTACTGCGTGTTGGCCGTGCGGGTCAGCTCTTCGCTCAGCAGTGCCGAGCTGTGAGCCTGGCCAGAGGTCTGGTCGGCCAGCTGCGAGATATTGCTGATGTTGCGGCTGATCTCCTCGGCCACTGAGCTTTGCTCCTCGGTGGCGGCGGCGATCTGGGTGGTCATGTCGGTAATGTGGGCCACCGCTGCACTGATCCCCACCAGCGCCTCGTCTGCTTCCATGACCCGGGCCACGCCTTCTTCGGCCTGGCGATGGCCGGCGTCCATGGTCTGCACGGCGTTGGTGGCGGTCTGCTGGAGCTTGGCGATCAGGGCGTGGATCTGCCCGGTGGATTCGCTGGTGCGTTGTGCCAGTTGCCGCACTTCGTCAGCCACCACGGCAAAGCCGCGGCCCATCTCCCCGGCGCGGGCCGCTTCGATAGCGGCGTTGAGGGCCAGCAGGTTGGTCTGGTCGGCGATGCCTTTGATCACATCTACCACGCCACCGATCTCGTCGCTGTCCTTGGCCAACTGGGTCACGGTGTGGCCGGTTTCACCGACTACCACCGACAGGCGCTCGATGGCTTCGCGGGTTTCGCCGGCGATGTCGCGCCCGCGGCTGGTCAGGCGATTGGCTTCCTGGGTGGCGTCGGCGGTGCGCTGCACGTGGCTGGCAACTTCCTGGGTCGTTGCCGCCATCTGGTTGACGGCCGTGGCGACCTGTTCGGTTTCCACCCGCTGGCGCTCCAGGCCGCTGGAGCTGTCATGGGCCAGGGTGTTGGACTGTCGAGCCTGATCGTTAAGGTGTTCGGCGGTGTCCTGCAGGCGGGTCAGGCAGGTTTTCAGGCGCGCTTCCTGGCTGAGGATCGACATCTCCAGGCGTGCCTGGGCGCCGCGGCTGTCGGTATACATCCGGGCGATCAGCGGGTCGGACGTGGTTTGCTCGGCCAGGCGCAGCAGGCGCTTGATCCCGCGTTGCTGCCATTGCAGGCCTAATAGCCCCAGCGGCACCGACAGCAGGGCGGCCAGGGCAAAGCCCCAGGAGGAATCCAGGAAAGCGCCGACGATGAAACTCAACTGGCTGACCAGGATAAACGGTAGCCAGTCCTGCAGTATGGGTACCCATTTGTCGCTACCCGGAACTGCGGATTTGCCTTGGTTGATGCGTTGATAAAGCGCCTCGGCGCGGGCGATCTGTTCGGCGGAGGGCTTGACCCGCACCGACTCGTAGCCGATCACCTGATTGCCCTCGAACACGGGCGTGACATAGGCATTGACCCAGTAATGGTCGCCGTTCTTGCTGCGATTCTTGACGATGCCCATCCATGGCAAGCCTTGTTTCAGCGTGCCCCACATATGCGCGAACACAGCGGAAGGGACGTCGGGATGGCGCACGAGATTGTGCGGCGAACGAATCAGTTCTTCCTTCGAATACCCGCTGATCTCAACGAACGCGTCGTTGCAGTAGGTGATCACGCCCTTGGCGTCGGTGGTCGAAATCAATCGTTGCTGGGCCGGGAAGGTCCTTTCGCGTTGTGTGACGGGCTGGTTGTTACGCATGGTGTGTAGATCCGCAAGGCTTTGAAAGGTTGTCGGCGGTGTCAGGTTTTAATTGAAGTTATTTTTGCCTGTCGCTATCACGCCAGCATCGGGTAGGTAAATAGGGCGAAATGAAGCAGATTGAGGAGAAAATGCGTGGCAATCGCTGCGCCCAGGCCGCCAAAACGATAGGCCAGGCCGTAACCGACCCCCGCCAGGCCCGACAGCAGCACCCATTGCCAACCTGCGCCGGCATGTACCAGGCCGAACAGCAGCGAGGACAGGAGCAGCGCCAGGTTGTCGCCGTAACTCAGGTGTTTGAAGCGCCGGCTCAAGCCCCCCTGAATGTAGCCACGAAACAGCGCTTCCTCCACCAGCGTCACCAATAAAAGATTGTTGAACACCCACAACCAGGCGTGATCCGGCCATTTCGGCGCCCAGTGGATCATGCCCAGCAGCATGGCTCCGCCGAGGGCCAGCACCGCGCTCAACGCCAGGCCCAGTGCCGTGGCCCCTGCCGCCAGGCGCAACGGGCGTCGGCCGACGATCCAGGGGCAGGCCAGCAACAGCCAGAAGCCGATCAGCGGCTTGTCCTGGTTCAGGTACATGGCAAACGGCGCGGCGTCGTCGGTCAAGCGTTGCGCCGGGATCACCCTCCCGTTGAAGAAGCCAGGCATCCAGTGCAGGGCCAATGCCAGGGCCATGATCAGGAACAGGGCGTGCCCGAGAAACTGGCCTACCGGCGTTTGCTGTTGGCGAACCGCATACCCGGCAAACAGCAATAGCGCGACCGAGATGGCAGCTGTCCAGGTCAAATGGCCGTAGACCAGCGCCAGACCGTAGCCTGTGGAGAGGAGGGCCAGGTGAAGCCAGGGTAAAGCGGGCATACAACATCCTTTTAGCGGAAGAGCTCGGGGCGAGAGCGGCCGTTGGGGCTTCGACGCCACCGTGTCGCGCAGAGGGCACATTTGTGTCCATGCAGGTTCATGCGCAGGAGGGGCAAGCCGTTGGCGGACTCTGTTCCGTGAGTGCCGGCGGGATTATAGGCGGGCCGATACAAAACATCGCCCGTTAAGATGTGAATAAAAGTCAGCGAGCCGCAGAACCTGTGGGAGCGGGCTTGCTCGCGAAAGCGGTGTGCCTGGCAGCATCAATGTTGACTGTTTCACCGCCTTCGCGAGCAAGCCCGCTCCCACAATTTCAAGCGGCAATCAATTGCCGCAGTACATAGTGAAGGATCCCGCCGGCCTTGAAATATTCCACTTCATTCAAGGTATCGATCCGGCACAACACTTCGATTCGCTCCTGGCTGCCGTCCTCTCGGGTGATGACCAGGGGCAGGTTCATGCGCGGCGTCAGTTCGACGTCATTGAGGCCCAGGATGTCCAGGGTTTCCTTGCCCGTAAGGTTCAGGCGCTTGCGGTTCTGGTCGAGCTTGAACTGCAATGGCAGCACGCCCATGCCCACCAGGTTGGAGCGGTGGATGCGCTCGAAGCTTTCGGCGATCACCGCCTTGACCCCCAGCAGGTTCGTGCCCTTGGCGGCCCAGTCCCGGCTCGACCCGGTGCCATATTCCTGCCCGGCAATCACCACCAGCGGCGTGCCCGCGGCCTGGTACCGCATGGCGGCGTCGTAGATCGGCATGCGTTCGCCACTGGGGATGTAGATCGTGTTGCCGCCTTCTTCGCCGTCGAGCATTTCGTTGCGAATGCGGATATTGGCGAAGGTGCCGCGCATCATCACCTGGTGGTTGCCGCGCCTGGAGCCATAGGAGTTGAAGTCTCGCGGCTCCACGCCCTGTTCGCGCAGGTAGCGACCGGCCGGGCTGTCGGTCTTGATATTGCCGGCAGGGGAGATGTGGTCGGTGGTCACCGAGTCTCCCAACAGGGCCAGGACCCGGGCACCCTCGACGTTCCTGACGGCCGGCGGCGGTCCGCCGATGTCGTCGAAGAACGGCGGGTGCTGGATGTAGGTCGAGTCGTCCTGCCAGACGTAAGTCGCCGCTTGCGGCACTTCGATGGCCTGCCATTGTTCGTCACCGGCAAACACGGCGGCGTATTCCTTGTGGAACATGCTGGTGTTGACCTGGGCCACGGCGGCGGCCACTTCCTGGCTGCTGGGCCAGATGTCCCGCAGGTACACCGGTTTGCCGTCCCGGTCGTTGCCCAGCGGTTCGCTGCTGATGTCGATGCACACGGTGCCGGCCAGGGCATAGGCGACCACCAGCGGCGGCGAGGCCAGCCAGTTGGTCTTCACCAGTGGGTGCACCCGGCCTTCGAAGTTGCGGTTGCCCGACAATACCGAAGCCACCGTCAGGTCGGCTTTCTGGATGGCTTTTTCGATGGGCTCCGGCAACGGTCCGGAGTTGCCGATGCAGGTGGTGCAACCATAGCCGACCAAGTCGAAACCAAGTTTATCCAGGTACTCGGTCAGGCCGGCCGCCTTGTAGTAGTCGGTGACCACCTTGGAACCCGGGGCCAGGGAACTCTTGACCCACGGCTTGCGGGTCAGGCCCTTTTCCACGGCTTTTTTGGCCAGCAGCCCGGCGGCCATCATCACGCTGGGGTTGGAGGTGTTGGTGCACGAGGTGATAGCAGCGATCACCACCGCGCCGTTTTTCAGGCGATGGGTGTGGCCTTCGTATTCGTATTCGGCTTCGCCCACCTGATCGGCATTGCCCACCGCGACGCCACCGCCACCTTCACTTTCCAGGCGACCTTCTTCTTTACTGGTGGGTTTGACCTGCAATCCCAGGAAGTCGCTGAAAGCCTGGCCGACATTCGGCAGCGAGACCCGGTCCTGCGGGCGTTTGGGCCCAGCGAGGCTGGCCTCGACGCTGCTCATGTCCAGCTCCAGGGTGTCGGTGAACACCGGTTCCTGGCCGGGCAAGCGCCACAGGCCCTGGGCCTTGCAATAGGCCTCGACCAATTTCACCGTTTCCGCTGGGCGTCCCGACAGGCGCAAGTAGTCCAGGGTCACATCGTCGACTGGGAAGAAACCGCAGGTGGCGCCGTATTCCGGCGCCATGTTGGCGATGGTGGCGCGGTCGGCCAGGGGCAGGTCGGCAAGACCGTCGCCATAGAACTCGACGAACTTGCCCACCACGCCTTTCTTGCGCAGCATCTGCGTGACGGTCAGCACCAGGTCGGTGGCGGTGATGCCTTCACGCAGTTTGCCGACGAGTTTGAAGCCGATGACCTCGGGAATCAGCATCGACACCGGCTGGCCGAGCATGGCCGCTTCCGCCTCGATCCCGCCGACGCCCCAGCCCAGTACGCCGAGGCCGTTGATCATGGTGGTGTGGGAGTCAGTGCCCACCAACGTGTCGGGGAACGCGTAGGTGCGGCCGTCTTCTTCTTTAGTCCACACGGTGCGGCCCAGGTATTCGAGGTTGACCTGATGGCAGATGCCGGTGCCCGGCGGCACCACGCTGAAGTTGTCGAAAGCGCTTTGGCCCCAACGGAGGAAGGCGTAGCGTTCGCCGTTGCGTTGCATTTCGATGTCGACGTTCTGCTCGAACGCCTGGCTGCTGGCGAATTTGTCCACCATCACCGAGTGGTCGATCACCAGGTCCACCGGCGACAGCGGGTTGATCCGCTGGGGATCGCCGCCGGCCTTTTCCATGGCGGCGCGCATGGCGGCCAGGTCGACCACGGCGGGGACGCCGGTGAAGTCTTGCATCAACACCCGGGCGGGGCGGTATTGAATCTCGCGGTCGGAGCGGCGCTCCTTGAGCCACCCGGCCAGGGCCTTGAGGTCGGTGCCGGTGACGGTTTTTTCATCTTCCCAGCGCAGCAGGTTTTCCAGCAGTACCTTCAACGACATGGGCAGTTTGTCCAGGTCGCCCAGGCTTCGGGCGGCATCCGGCAGGCTGAAGTAGTGGTAGGTCCTGGCGTCGACTTGCAGTGTTCTAAGGGTTTTCAGGCTATCGAGGGACGGCATTGAAATCACTCCTTTGAGTCCGCACGGCTACGGACTGACGGAACGGGTAGAGGCTTTAACCTAGCCCTGTTTTGAGCGAATGACTAATCACTGGACTCTATAGCAAGGTTCGCGGTTCCGAACTCCGCTATCATGCGGCGGTTTTCGTGACAGGCTTTGCTACGGAGTTTCAATGAACACGCTTTTCATGCACTGCCGGCCGGGCTTCGAAGGCGAGGTCTGTTCCGAGATCGCCGAGCACGCGGCCCGACTCAACGTGGCCGGCTACGCCAAGGCCAAACCGGCCAGTGCCTGTGCTGAATTTGTCTGCACCGAAGACGACGGCGCCGAGCGGTTGATGGGCGGCCAGCGTTTCGCCGAATTGATTTTCCCGCGCCAGTGGGCGCGCGGTACGTTCATCGATTTGCCGGAAACCGATCGCATCAGCGTCATCCTGGCCCACATGGCCGCTTTCCCGACCTGTGGCAGCCTGTGGCTGGAAGTGGTGGACACCAACGACGGCAAGGAACTGTCGAACTTCTGCAAAAAATTCGAAGGCCCCTTGCGCAAGGCGCTGATTGGCGCCGGCAAGCTGGTGGACGACCCGCGCAAGCCGCGCCTGCTGTTGACCTTCAAGAGTGGCCGCGAAGTGTTCCTGGGCCTGGCCGAATCCGATAACTCGGCGATGTGGCCCATGGGCATTCCCCGCCTGAAGTTTCCTCGGGAAGCGCCGAGCCGTTCCACCCTCAAGCTTGAAGAGGCCTGGCACCATTTCATTCCCCGGGACCAGTGGGACGAGCGCCTGCACAGCGACATGACCGGCGTGGACCTCGGTGCCGCGCCGGGCGGCTGGACCTGGCAACTGGTCAACCGGGGCATGCTGGTGACCGCCATCGACAATGGCCCGATGGCCGAAAGCCTGATGGACACCGGCCTGGTGCAGCATCTGATGGCGGACGGCTTCACGTTCAAGCCCAAGCAGCCGGTGGACTGGATGGTCTGCGATATCGTCGAGAAGCCGGCACGCAACGCGGCGATGCTGGAAGAGTGGATTGGCGAAGGACATTGCCGCGAGGCCGTGGTCAACCTCAAGCTGCCGATGAAACAGCGTTATGCCGAGGTCAAGCGCCTGCTCGAACGTATCGCCGAGGGGTTCAAGGCCAGGGGCATCAAGGTCGAGATCGGTTGCAAGCAGCTGTACCACGACCGCGAGGAAGTGACGTGCCATCTGCGGCGGCTGGACACCAAAAAGCCCCGTGGGAGCAAAGCTGTGGGAGCAAAGCTTGCTCGCGATGAACGGTGACACGGTCTGGAGACCGAGGTGCCTGCATCGCGGGCAAGCCTTGCTCCCACAGGCTTGCTCTTACATGTCTGCTATCCCACAGTTTGCTTTCACATGTTTGCGATTCCACAGGCTTTGCTCAGGACCGACATTGCGCGACAATGCCGGCCAGTTTCAGGAGTAGAACATGAGTGAAATGAACGATATGCCGGTCGACGGCACGCTGGATGCCACGGGCCTCAATTGCCCGGAACCGGTGATGATGCTGCACCAGCACATTCGCGACCTGGTTCCCGGTGGGCTGCTGAAAGTGATCGCCACCGACCCCTCGACTCGCCGCGACATCCCCAAGTTTTGCGTGTTCCTGGACCACGAACTGGTGGCCCAGCAGGAGGAAGCGGGCACGTACCTCTACTGGATCCGCAAGAAACTCGCTTAATCCGTCGAACGACTGAGCCTGATCTGCTTGCGCGCGCTGCGTGCCAGGCGGATCGACAGCATCAGCGCCGCGCAGCTCAAGCCCACGATCAGGCCTTGCCACAACCCGCTCGGGCCGCTGGCCGCGCCGAGCCAGTCGGTCAGGCCCAGGGCGTAACCCACCGGCAGGCCGATGCCCCAATAGGCGAACAGGGTCAGGATCATCGTCACCCGGGTGTCCTGGAAGCCGCGCAACGCGCCTGCCGCCGTGACCTGGATCGCATCGGAAAACTGGAACAGCGCCGCGTAGACGATCAGCATCGAGGCCACGTTGATCACCACCGGATCGGCGGTATAGATCGCCGCGATGGGCCCGCGTAGCGCGAACATCAGGCTCGCCGACAGGCAGGCGTACGCCAGGGCCGTGCCCATGCCCACCCCAGCAGCGAAGCGCGCTTCGCGCGGCTGACGACGGCCCAGGGCCTGGCCGACCCGCACCGTGACGGCCATGCCCAGGGAGTAGGGGATCATGAACACCAATGAACTGAAGTTCAGCGCGATCTGATGCCCGGCCACCACCGTGGCGCCGAGGCTGCCGATCAGCAGGGCGATCACTGCGAAAATACTCGACTCGGCGAACACCGCGATGCCAATCGGCAGGCCGATGCCCAGCAGGCGCTTGATGACCGCCCATTGCGGCCAGTCGAAACGGCTGAACAACCGGCTCGTCTGATAGGCCGGCGCCCAGCGGGCCCAACCGGCCATGCCCAGGGCCATGACCCACATCACGATGGCCGTGGCCCAGCCGCAACCGACGCCGCCCATGGCGGGCACACCCAGGTGTCCGTAGATGAAGATGTAATTGAGCGGAATGTTCAGCGCCAGCCCGCACAGCCCCAGCACCATCGCCGGCCGCGTGCGTCCCAGGCCATCGCTGAAGCAGCGCAGTACGTGATACAGCGCCACGGCCGGCAGGCCTGTACCGATGCCCCGCAGGTATTCCATGCACGGACCGATCAGTTCAGGATCGACGTTCATGATGTGCAGGATTGGTTCGGCGCTGAACAGCGCCAGCGTCGCGATCAACCCCACCACCAATGCCAACCACAACGCCTGGCGCACCAGCGGCCCGATCTCGTCGAACGTACCGGCACCGAAGCGCTGGGCAACTTTCGGCGTGGTCGCCAGCAATGTGCCGGTCATCAACAGGAACACCGGCACCCAGATCGAGTTGCCCAGGGCGACGGCCGCCAGATCCCGCGGGCCAACCCGACCGGCCATCACCGCATCGACAAACCCCATGGCGGTAGTTGCCAGTTGCGCCACCATGATCGGCAAGGCCAAGGCCAGCAAGGTCCTGAGTTCCAGGCGAACCCGGGCCGGGCGGGAGAGGGTGGTGGGGGTGTCGATGACAGGATTCACAGGGAAAGCGTCCGAAAAGGTTAAGCGCAAGGCGGCGAATTCTACGCCTTGACGCAGTGGTCAGGAAAAAACCTGTGTTGTGGATTTGTAATCGCTTTTTCAATTTTCAAGCACCTGTGGGAGCAAGGCTTGCCCGCGAGGAAGATGATGCGGTCTCCCTAGGAACCGAGGCGCCTGCATCGCGAGCAAGCTTTGCTCCCACATAAATCCCCTTGCCACAACATCATTCGCTCCGGGTAATGCACAGGCCCAACGGAACGCCTACACTGCCCCTCCCGCCAAAGGAGCTCTGCCATGCTGATCGTCGCCGACGAAAACATCCCCCTGCTCGATGCATTTTTCCAAGGATTCGGCGAAATCCGCCGGGTACCGGGGCGGGGGATCGACCGGACGATGGTCGAGCACGCCGATGTGTTGCTGGTGCGTTCGGTCAGCCAGGTCAATCGGGCCCTGCTGGAAGGCAGCAAGGTGCGCTTCGTCGGCACCTGCACCATCGGCACCGATCACCTGGACCTGGATTATCTCGCCGAGGCCGGTATCCGCTGGGCCAGCGCGCCGGGCTGCAATGCCCGTGGTGTGGTGGACTATGTGCTGGGCAGCCTGATGACCCTGGCAGAAATCGAAGGCGCACAACTCGAGCAACGAACCTTCGGCGTGGTCGGCGCAGGCCAGGTGGGCGGGCGGTTGATCGAGGTGCTCAAGGGGCTGGGCTGGACCGTAAAGGTCTGCGATCCGCCGCGTCAGGCCGCCGAGGGGGGCGACTATGTGAGCCTGGAGCAGATCATCGAGCAGTGCGATGTGATCAGCCTGCACACACCGTTGACCCGCGACGGTGAGCAACCGACCTGGCACCTGTTCGACGAGGCGCGCCTGAACCAGCTCAAGCCCGGGACCTGGCTGATCAACGCGGCCCGCGGCCCGGTGATCGACAACGCCGCGCTACGCGAAGTGTTGCTGGAACGCGAAGACCTGCAAGCGGTGCTGGATGTCTGGGAGCAGGAACCCACCGTGGATGTGGACCTGGCCGATTTGTGCGTGATCGCCACCCCGCACATTGCCGGTTACAGCCTCGATGGCCGTCAGCGCGGCACCGCCCAGATCTACCAGGCCTTGTGCGCTTTCCTGGAACAGCCGGTTGAAGTCAGCCTCAGCGACCTGTTGCCTCGGCCTTGGCTCGGTGGCATCACCCTGGATGCCGCAACCGACCCGGCCTGGGCCTTGGCGGCGTTGTGCCGGAGCGTGTACGACCCCCGTGGCGACGACGCAAACTTTCGCCGCAGCCTGGTGGGCACGGTCAGCGAGCAACGCAGCGCGTTCGACGCCTTGCGCAAGCATTATCCGCCACGGCGGGAAATCGACAGTTTGAAGGTTCGTATTGAAGGGCAGTCGGCGGCTTTGCAACAGATCGTGACGGCGCTGGGTTGTGGGAGCAAAGCTTGCTCGCGATGAACGATGACGCGGTCAGGGGACCGAGGTGCCTGCATCGCGGGCAAGCCTTGCTCCCACAACCTTTCTCGCAGGCATAAAAAACCCGACATCAAGGTCGGGTCCAATTGAAGACGGGCTGTATCACTTTTGTTCGGCAGGCTTGACCAGTCGTTTTTCCAGCTCGCTGCAGGCTTTCTGGATCATGTCTTCGGTGATCGGTACTTCGCGCCCTTCCTCATCGATGATCGAGCAGCCCAGAGACTGGTCCGGTTGCGTGCGGATTACTTGAATCTTGTCGTCGCTGCTGTGTTGCAAGGACATGGCCTGTCTCCTCATCAGGTTGTGTGCCTACTTTAATGTCGCCAGGTGACCGAGCCATGACACTCCTTGTAGGTTCATGGCGACACCTCCACTCAATCAGAAACACAGTTGCGTTTCCAGCCAGACTTTAGACCGATAACATCTAGCTGCTAGTCGTAGTGGTCATATTTAACCTGACTCATTCTGATTCAACTTGGTTCCGCTGCGTTTCGACGGCGCGGGCCGACCTTTTTCCTGCTGCATTATCGGACGCCTTTGATGCTTTCTTCCCGACATCGCCGTGCCATACGCCTGGCCAGCGGCTTCATTGCCCCTTATCGCAAACAAGTCGCTGGCGCTCTGCTGGCGTTGATTGTCACCGCGGGTATTACCTTGTCCATGGGCCAAGGCATCCGGTTGCTGGTGGACCAGGGCTTCATGACCCGCTCGCCGCACCTGCTCAACCAATCCATCGGCCTGTTCATGGTGCTGGTGGTGGGGTTGGCGATCGGTACGTTTGCCCGTTTTTACCTGGTGTCCTGGATCGGCGAGCGGGTGGTGGCCGATATCCGGCGGCAGGTCTTCAACCATCTGGTGTACTTGCACCCCGGTTTCTACGAAAACAACCGCAGTTCGGAAATCCAGTCGCGGCTGACCGCCGATACGACCTTGCTGCAATCGGTGATCGGTTCGTCGCTGTCGTTGTTTTTGCGCAACGCCTTGATGGTGGTGGGCGGCATCGTGCTGCTGTTCATCACCAATCCCAAGTTGACCAGTATCGTGGTGATTGCCCTGCCGCTGGTATTGGCGCCGATCCTGGTCTTTGGTCGTCGGGTGCGCAGTTTGTCGCGCCAGAGCCAGGACCGCATTGCCGACGTCGGCAGCTACGTTTCCGAAACCCTTGGCCAGATCAAGACCGTGCAGGCTTACAACCACCAGGTCCAGGACGAACAACGATTCTCCGTGACGGTGGAGCAGGCTTTCGACACTGCCCGCAAGCGCATCGCCCAGCGGGCCTGGCTGATCACCCTGGTGATCGTGCTGGTACTGGGCGCGGTGGGGGTGATGCTCTGGGTCGGCGGCATGGATGTGATCGCCGGGCGGATTTCCGGCGGTGAGCTGGCGGCATTCGTGTTCTACAGCCTGATCGTCGGCAGCGCCTTCGGTACCCTGAGCGAAGTGATCGGCGAGCTGCAACGGGCCGCGGGCGCGGCAGAGCGCATTGCCGAGTTGCTGCGTTCGGAGAACATCATCCAGCCGCCGGCTTCAGGCCTTGTCATCTTGCCGGAGCGGGTCCGGGGCGATCTGCGCCTCGAAGGCGTGCGTTTTTCCTATCCCTCCCGGCCGGACAGTTATGCGGTCGACGGTCTCGACCTGACTATCAACGCCGGTGAGACCCTGGCCCTGGTTGGGCCTTCCGGTGCGGGCAAGTCAACGGTGTATGACCTGCTGCTGCGTTTCTACGATCCGGTGCAAGGGCAGATCCTGATCGACGATGTGCCGTTGACTCAACTCGATCCGCTGGACCTGCGCCGCCACTTCGCCCTGGTTTCACAAAACCCGGCGCTGTTTTTCGGCACGGTCGAAGAGAACATCCGCTACGGCAACCCTGGCGCAACGTCCGAGCAGGTGCGTGAGGCTGCGCAGATTGCCCACGCCCACGACTTCATCGAAAAAATGCCCGACGGCTACCAGACCCACCTGGGCGACGGTGGCCTGGGCCTGTCCGGCGGCCAGCGCCAACGCCTGGCCATCGCCCGGGCGTTGCTGGTGGACGCGCCGATCCTGCTGCTGGACGAAGCCACCAGCGCCCTCGATGCGCAAAGCGAACACCTGATCCAGCAGGCCCTGCCCAACCTGATGAAAAACCGCACGACCCTGGTCATCGCCCACCGCCTGGCCACGGTGAAAAACGCTGATCGGATCGCGGTGATGGACCAGGGCAAGGTGGTTGCGGTGGGCACTCACCAGGAGCTGGTTGCCAGCAATGCGTTGTACGCGCGGCTGGCGGCGTTGCAGTTCAATGTGGGGTTGGAGGCGGCAACCGACTAAGAACAGCGGGCTCTTGAGTGTTCGCAGATTCAATGTTCACCATAGGTCTCCTGTGGGAGCGGGCTTGCTCGCGAAA
>NZ_ATLN01000093.1:0-37403 GCF_000416195.1 Pseudomonas sp. CFII68 | reverse complement strand
GCAGCCTCGCTTCGCTCGGCAGCTCCTACAATGCAATCGAGCAGGAGCATTCTTTAAATGCCCCTGAACCAAACAGGTCTCGCCCCCTCCCTGGCAATCGCCCCACCGCCCATAAAGCATTATCATGGCCACAGTTTTGCTGATCGGGTCTGTCATGAAGTTCGCCATCGCGCTGTTTTCCGCCGCCCATGCGCCCTCCTCGCGCCGTGCCTTGCTGTTTGCCCAGGCGGCGCTGGCGGGCGGGCATGAGATCGTGCGGCTGTTTTTCTATCAGGACGGCGTCTATAACGCCTGCGCCAGTGTCGTCACGCCTCAGGATGAACAAGACCTGCCCCAGCAGTGGCGAACCTTTGTCAGCGACAACCAGCTCGACGGCGTGGTCTGCATCGCGGCGGCGTTGCGCCGTGGGGTGTTGAACGAGGAAGAGGCCCAGCGCTACCGGCGTTCGGCGGCCAGTGTCGAGGCGCCCTGGGCCTTGTCCGGGCTGGGTCAGTTGCACGATGCGATCCAGGACGCCGACCGTTTGATCTGTTTTGGAGGCCCGTGATGGCCAAGTCTTTATTGCTCATCAGCCGCCAGGCCCCATGGTCCGGCCCCGGCGCCCGTGAAGCGCTGGACATCGTCCTGGCCGGCGGTGCGTTCGACCTGCCTATCGGCCTGCTGTTTCTCGATGACGGCGTGTTCCAGCTCACGGCCGGCCAAAACGCCAAGGCGGTCCAGCAAAAGGACCTGAGCGCCAACCTGCAGGCGTTGCCGATGTTCGGCGTCGAGGACCTGTTCCTTTGCGCCGACAGCGCCGCCGAACGGGGTATCGCCACCGATACCCTGGCGCTGGGCGACGTGAAAGCACTGACCGCGCCGCAAATCGCCGCGCTCATTGACCGTTACGACCAGGTGATCACCCTCTGATGTCGACTTTGCATGTGTTGTCTCATTCGCCCTTCGGCGATAACCGCCTCGCCAGTTGCCTGCGGGTACTGGGCAATCAGGATGCGCTGCTGCTGTGCGGTGACGCGACGTACGCGTTGCAACCGGGCAGCCCACCGTTTGAAGTGCTGCAGGCCGCCGGCGTGAATCTGTTCGTGCTCGCCGAAGACCTCCAGGCCCGCGCCCTGGACACACCAGACTGGGCCGAAGCCATCAACTATTCAGGTTTCGTCGAGCTGTCGATCGAGCACGACAAGGTCAACACCTGGCTATGAACACGCTGAACGTGGGCAACCGCGCCATCGCGCTGGACAAGGACGGCTACCTGGCCGACCTGGACGACTGGTCGGCCGAGGTCGCCACGGCCCTGGCCACCGCTGAGGACATCGAGTTGAGCCCCGAACACTGGGAAATCCTCGAACTGCTGCGCGGCTTCTACAACGAATTCCAGCTCTCCCCCGCGACCCGGCCGCTGATCAAGTACACGGCCCTGAAACTGGGCGTGGACAAAGGCAACAGCCTGCACCTGAACCGATTGTTCAAAGGCACTCCCGCCAAACTCGCCGCCAAGCTGGCGGGCCTGCCCAAACCGACGAATTGCTTATGACCGACTTTCCAGCACTGACCCTTGAGACCCCGGCCGAACACCCGTTCGCCCAGTTCGTGCGCGCCCTGGGCAAAGGCAAGCGCGGTGCCCGCAACCTGACCCGCGAAGAAGCTCGCGAGGCCATGGGCCTGGTGCTCGACGAAAAGGTCGAGGACACCCAGCTGGGCGCCTTCCTGATGCTGCTGCGACACAAGGAAGAAAGCGCCGAGGAGATGGCCGGTTTCACCGAGGCCCTGCGTGAACGCCTGGTGGTCCCGGCATTGGCGGTGGACCTCGACTGGCCGACCTACGCCGGCAAGAAACGCCATTTGCCGTGGTACCTGCTGGCGGCCAAGTGCCTGGGGGAGAACGGCGTGCGGATCTTCATGCACGGCGGCGGCGCTCATACGGCAGGCCGGCTCTACACCGAACAATTGCTGGGCTTGTTGCAGATCCCGCTGTGCCGGGATTGGCAGCAGGTCGGCAGCGCGCTGGACAACGGCGGCCTGGCCTTCATGCCGCTGGTGGACTGGGCACCGCAGATGCAGCGGATGATCGACCTGCGCAACACCCTGGGCCTGCGCTCGCCGATCCACTCCCTGGCACGCATCCTCAACCCGCTGGCCGCCCGTTGCGGCTTGCAAAGCATCTTCCACCCGGGCTATCAGGCCGTGCACCGCGATGCCAGCGGTTTGCTCGGTGATACCGCCATCGTCATCAAGGGCGACGGCGGCGAGATCGAAATCAACCCGGACGCCGACAGCCACCTGTACGGCACCACCGGCGGCGTCAGCTGGGACGAAGAATGGCCGCGACTGGCCGAGCAGCGCCACGTCAAACCGGAAAACCTCGATCCCGAGCACTTGAAGGCGATCTGGCGCGGTGACGTCGAAGACAGCTACCCGCAACTGGCACTGATCGCCACCATGGCCCTGGCCTTGCGTGGCCTGGGCCTGGCTCGCGAAGACGCGTTCGACAAAGCCCGGCAGTATTGGGATGCCCGGGATCGTTCGATTTAACCGATCATTAGCGCCCAACCTTTGCGCTTTTAGTTCGAACCTATGGGCATAGACTCGTCTCCAATATTTATTGAGCGAGGACATCCAGATGGGTTTGTTGGTCGAGGGCCGCTGGCAGGACCAGTGGTATGAAAGCAAGGACGGCACCTTCCAGCGCGAGCAGGCGCAACGCCGTCACTGGGTCACCGCCGACGGCAGCGCCGGCCCCTCGGGCGACAGCGGTTTTGCCGCCGAGGCCGGGCGCTACCATTTGTATGTCTCCCTGGCCTGCCCCTGGGCGCACCGCACGCTGATCTTGCGCAAGCTCAAGGGCCTGGAAGACTTGATCGATGTGTCGGTGGTCAGCTACCTGATGCTGGAAAACGGCTGGACCTTCGACAAGGCCCATGGCTCCACTGGCGACAAACTCGACAACCTGAGCTTCCTGCATCAGCGCTACACCGCCGACACAGCGGACTACACCGGCCGCGTCACCGTGCCGGTGCTGTGGGACAAACGCCAACAACGCATCGTCAACAATGAATCGGCGGAAATCATCCGCATGTTCAACAGTGCCTTCGACGGCTTGACCGGCAACGACCTGGACCTGTATCCCGAACACCTGCGTCGCGATATCGACGCCTTGAACGAGCGGATCTACCCGGCGGTGAACAACGGTGTGTACCGTGCCGGATTCGCCACGACCCAAGCGGCCTATGAAGAAGCCTTCGACCGGCTATTTGCCGAGCTGGATGGGCTGGAGGCGTTGCTGGGAACCCGCCGTTACCTGGCTGGCGAATACCTGACCGAGGCGGATATTCGCCTATTCACTACGATCATCCGCTTCGACGCGGTGTACTTCGGCCACTTCAAATGCAACCTGCGGCGCATCGCCGATTATCCGAACCTGTCGAACTGGCTGCGGGAGTTGTACCAGTGGCCAGGCATTGCCGAGACCGTGGATTTCGCCCACATCCAGGGCCATTACTACGGCAGCCACAAGACCATCAACCCCAATGGGATCGTGCCCAAGGGGCCGAAGCAGGGCTTTACGGTCGCCCATGATCGGGGAAGGTTGAGTGGGAAAGGGGTTTGGCGCGGGGCTGGGGATTGATCCTGGATCTTTGTTGCAATTGAGGGCCTCTTCGCGAGCAAGCCCGCTCCCACATTGGATCGGCGTAGGCCTTATTCTTCGGCTGAACGCGATAAAATGTGGGAGCGGGCTTGCTCGCGAAGGGGGCGACGCGGTCTTCAGACCTGGCCTTGAGCCCCTTCAAACCACGCCAGCTTCTCGCGCAACTGCACCACTTCCCCAACAATCACCAGGGTCGGCGCATGCACTTCGTGCTCGGCCACCAGCCGTGGCAAGTCCGCCAAAGTGCCGGTAAAGACCCGTTGGTTGGACGTCGTGCCCTGCTGGATCAACGCCGCTGGCGTATCCGCCGCACGGCCATGCTTGATCAGCTCGCTGCAGATCATCGGCAGGCCGACCAAGCCCATGTAGAACACCAGCGTCTGCGCCGGCGACATCAGGTCGGCCCATGGCAAGTCGCTGGTGCCGTCCTTGAGATGGCCGGTGATGAAACGCACCGATTGGGCGTAGTCGCGATGGGTCAGCGGGATCCCGGCGTAGGCCGCGCAACCACTGGCCGCGGTGATGCCCGGGACGACCTGGAACGGGATGCCATGGGCCGCCAGTTCTTCGATCTCTTCGCCGCCGCGCCCGAAGATGAACGGATCACCGCCCTTCAACCGCACCACGCGCTTGCCCTGGCGGGCCAGGTCCACCAATTGCTGGTTGATCTGGTCCTGGGGCACGGCGTGTTCGGAACGGCGCTTACCGACGTAGATGCGCTCGGCGTCGCGCCGGCACAGCTCCAGGATCGCCGGCGCCACCAGGCGGTCGTACAGCACCACGTCCGCCTGCTGCATCAAGCGCAAGGCGCGGAAGGTCAACAGGTCCGGATCGCCCGGCCCGGCCCCCACCAGATAAACTTCGCCCGGCGCGTTCGGCGCCTGGCCATCGATTTTTTCCCGCAGCAGACGCTCGGCTTCAGCGCCCTGCCCGGCCAGTTGCCGGTCGGCGATAGGGCCCTGGAACACGTCTTCCCAGAACGCCCGTCGTTGCTGCACATCGGGAAACAAGCCTTTGACCTGGCTGCGAAAACGCGCCGCCAGCCCGGCCAGTTGCCCGTAGGTCGACGGAATCCAGGTTTCCAGCTTGGCCCGGATCAGCCGCGCCAGCACCGGCGCGTCGCCGCCGCTGGACACCGCGATCACCAAGGGTGAACGGTCGACAATCGCTGGGAAGATCACGCTGCACAGGGCCGGCGCGTCCACCACGTTGACCGGCACGCAACGCTTATGCGCATCGGCCGAGACCTGGGCATTGAGCGGTTCGTCGTCGGTGGCGGCGATGACCAAACCACAGCCGTCCAGGTCAGCCTCGACGTAACCACGCAGAATGCATTCACCGCCGCTGCCACTGACCAGTTCCCGCAACTGCGGTTCGATGTCGGGTGCGACCACCCGCAGCAACGCGCCGGCATCGGCCAGCAGGCGGGACTTGCGCAAGGCAATCTCCCCACCGCCGACCACCAGCACGCGGCTGCCGCGCAGGTTGTGGAACAGTGGCAAATAGTCCATTTAGCCGATGACCTCGATGCCGCCCATGTAGGGCTTCAACACTTCAGGCACACGGATCGAACCGTCAGCCTGCTGGTAGTTTTCCAGCACGGCCACCAGGGTACGACCCACCGCCAGGCCGGAGCCATTGAGGGTGTGGACCAGTTCCGGCTTGCCGGTTTCCGGATTGCGGAAACGCGCCTGCATGCGGCGGGCCTGGAAGTCGCCGCAGTTGGAGCACGAGGAAATCTCGCGGTACTTGTCCTGGCTCGGGATCCAGACTTCCAGGTCGTAGGTCTTGACCGCACTGAAGCCCATGTCACCGGTGCACAGCGCCAGGGTGCGATACGGCAGTTCCAGCAGTTGCAGGACCTTCTCGGCATTGGCGGTCAGGCTTTCCAGCGCTTCCATGGACTTCGAAGGCTCGACGATCTGCACCATCTCGACCTTGTCGAACTGATGCTGGCGGATCATGCCACGGGTGTCACGGCCCGACGCCCCGGCTTCACTGCGGAAGCACGGCGTGTGGGCGACGAACTTGATCGGCAGTTGCTTGGCGTCGACGATTTCGCCGGCCACGATGTTGGTCAGCGACACTTCGGCCGTCGGGATCAGGTACAGGTCGGCCTCGCCTTCACGGCTGATCTTGAACAGGTCTTCCTCGAACTTCGGCAACTGGCCGGTGCCTTGCAGCGCCGGGGCCTGGACCAGGTACGGCGTGTAGGCTTCTTCGTAGCCGTGCTCGGTGACGTGCAGGTTGATCATGAACTGCGCCAGGGCGCGGTGCAGACGGGCAATCGGCCCGCGCAGCAAGGCAAAACGGGCGCCCGACAGCTTGGCGGCGGTTTCGAAGTCGAGCCAGCCGAATTTCTCGCCCAGGGCCACGTGGTCCTGCACCGGGAAATCGAAGGCTTTCGGCGCGCCCCAACGGCGCACTTCGACGTTGCCCTCTTCGTCTTCACCGACCGGCACCGATTCGTGAGGCAGGTTCGGGATGCCCAGCAGGATCGAATCCAGCTCGGTCTGGATCGCGTCCAGCTCGACCTTGCCCGCGCTCAATTCGCCCGCCATGCGCTCGACATCGGCCATCAACGGCGCGATGTCTTCACCGCGCTGCTTGGCCTGGCCGATGGACTTGGAGCGCGCGTTACGTTCAGCCTGCAGGGCTTCGGTGCGGGTCTGGACGGTCTTGCGCTGTTCTTCCAGCGCTTCGATGCGCGCGACGTCCAGGGCAAAGCCACGGGAAGCCAGGCGGTCCGCTACGTCCTGGAGGTTGCTACGTAACAGTTTGGAATCGAGCATGTCGGTCTCTCGTTATCAAAGTTTGGTCAAGGACAGGCCAGCCCACGTGGCGAGCAGCCCGCCGAATACGCTGATGGCCGCATAGCCCAAGGCCAGCGGCACCTGCCCGCTTTCCAGCAGGCGCACCGTATCCAGTGAAAAGGATGAAAAAGTCGTCAGGCCGCCGAGAAAGCCAACCATCAGCCCGGCACGCACCTCGATGGGCACTTCCGGGCGAATCAAAAACAGACCGTAAAGAACGCCGATCAGCAGACAGCCCACGATATTAACGGCCAGCGTCGCGGTATAGAAGTGCCGGGGCCAATTTGCGTTGATCCAGTTGCCCGTGGCGAAACGCAACAATGTGCCGGCGACGCCGCCAGCAGAAACTGCCAATATCAAGGGGATCACGGTTTTCTCCGCTGCCGTGGGCTCAGGCGATCTAGCTGCGCCAGGTGGTTGAGCTTCTCGCCGATCTTCAGTTCGAGGCCCCGAGGCACTGGCTGGTAGAAGCGCTGGGGTTCGAGCTCATCGGGAAAATAGTCTTCGCCGGCAGCATAAGCGTCCGGCTCGTCATGGGCATACCGGTATTCTTCGCCATAACCCAACTGCTTCATGAGCTTGGTCGGCGCGTTGCGCAGGTGCAGCGGCACCTCGAGGGAACCGTGCTCGGTAGCGCTGCGCATCGCCGCCTTGAAGCCCATGTACACGGCGTTGCTCTTCGGCGCGCAGGCCAGATAAGTGATCGCCTGGGCCACGGCAAGCTCGCCTTCCGGGCTGCCAAGGCGCTCCTGCACGTCCCAGGCCGCCAGGCACAGGCTCAGGGCCCGCGGGTCGGCATTGCCGATGTCTTCGCTGGCCATGCGCACCACGCGCCGCGCCAGGTACAGCGGATCGCAGCCGCCGTCGATCATGCGTGCAAACCAGTACAAGGCTGCGTCGGGGTTGGAACCGCGTATGGATTTGTGCAGCGCCGAAATCTGGTCGTAGAACGCTTCGCCACCCTTGTCGAAGCGCCGACGGGTATCACCCAGCAGGCTTTGCAGCAGCTCGACGCCAATCTCGCTGTCGTCTTCGGCCAGGTCCGAGGCGTTTTCCAACAGGTTGAGCAGGCGCCGGCCGTCGCCATCGGCGGCTGAAAACAGGATCTGGAAGCCTTCATCGCTAAGGCTCAAATGCCGCTTGCCCAGGCCGCGCTCCTCGGTCAGCGCGCGATGCACCAGCTTGCGCATCGCCGCCTCATCGAGGCTCTTGAGCACATAGACCCGCGCCCGCGACAGCAAAGCGTTGTTGAGTTCGAACGAGGGGTTTTCGGTGGTCGCGCCGATGAAAATCAGCGTGCCGTCTTCGACGTAGGGCAGGAACGCGTCCTGCTGGGACTTGTTGAAGCGGTGCACTTCGTCGACGAACAGGATCGTGCGCTTGCCGTATTGCCCGGCCTGCTGCTTGGCCACTTCCACCGCCTGGCGGATCTCCTTGACCCCGGCCAGTACCGCCGACACCGTTTCGAAGTGGGCATCCGAGACTTCCGCCAGCAGTCGCGCCAGGGTGGTCTTGCCCACGCCCGGCGGGCCCCAGAAGATCATCGAGTGCAACGCACCCTGCTCCAAGGCCTCGCGCAGAGGCTTGCCGCGGGCGAGCACATGTTCCTGGCCGACGTACTCATCCAGGTTGGTCGCGCGCAGGCGGGCGGCCAATGGCTGGGCAATCGGGGCGATTCGAAACAGGTCCATCACTACTTATGCAACCTCCACTGAATCCTGGTGCCGATTCTCTCTGCAGAAGCAGATCTATGGGAGCAGACCTGTGGGAGCAAGGCTTGCCCGCGATACAGACACCTCGGTGTATCTGGTAGACCGAGGTGATGCAATCGCGGGCAAGCCTTGCTCCCACAGACCAATTTCCACAGACCATTCCTACAGGTCATTTCCCACAGTAGCTTTGGGTTTATTCCTGGATCACGTCCGCCCCCTTGGGGATGTCGAACTTGAACTTGGACGCGGCGATCGGCTCGTTGGCCTTGACCCCGGTGAACAGGATATTGGTGCGCTGGCCGACACTGTCGATCAGTTGCATGTCGTTGACCAGGCCGTTGCGGAACGACAGGCGCAGGCTGTCGAACAGGCTGTCCTTGGTCTTGGGCTTGAGGGTGAAGTCAATCACGCCACCGGCCTCCTTGGAGGTGATCTCGAAGCTCTGGCTGATCTCGGAAATGTCACCGGAGAGCAGCAGCGCCGGCGTCTGGGTCAGGCGCTGGTCGAGGGTCTTGATGGTGACCTGTTCCAGGTCCGGGTCCCACAGGGAAACTTTCTTGCCGTCGGAGACCATCAGTTGCTCGGCTGGCGCATCGGTGTGCCAGTAGAACAGGCCTGGACGCTGCAGGGCCATGTCGCCAGCGGTTTCCTGCAACTGGGTACCACTGCCATCGAGGGTCAACTGGGAGAAACGCGCCGTCAGGGTCTGGGAGCCTCCCAGCAATTGGGTCAGGCGAGCCACGTCCTTTTCGCCGGCGTGGGCCGACAAAGTAGACAAGGCCAGTACGGGCAACAGCAACATGCGAATCAGGCGCATGGGAGTCCTCATGAAGTCGTGGGGGTTCGAGCGGCGTGTCAGTTGGCCGCCCGGGTCGTTAGTCGCGCATCGGGCCCGGCGCCAGCACTTCACGCGAGCCGTTGGTGTTCATGGCCGTCACCACCCCAGCCATTTCCATGGCTTCGATCATGCGGGCGGCGCGGTTGTAGCCAATCTTCAGCTTGCGCTGGACAGCAGAAATCGAGGCCCGGCGGCTCTCCAGGACGAACTGCACCGCTTCGTCGTAGAGTGCATCGGTTTCAGCATCGTCGTCACCGCCGCCACTGCTACCCTCGAAACCGCTGCCGGCTTCTTCGACACCGTTGAGGATGTCGTCGTTGTATTCAGGAGCGCCACGCAGTTTCCAGGCCTCCACCACGCGGTGCACTTCGTCGTCGGAGACGAACGCGCCATGCACCCGAATCGGCAGGCTGGTGCCCGGTGGCATGTAGAGCATGTCACCGTGGCCAAGCAGTTGCTCGGCGCCGCCCTGGTCGATGATGGTCCGCGAGTCGATCTTGCTCGACACCTGGAACGCCATGCGGGTCGGGATGTTGGCCTTGATCAGGCCGGTGATCACGTCCACCGACGGCCGCTGTGTGGCGAGGATCAGGTGGATACCGGCCGCACGGGCCTTCTGGGCGATACGGGCGATCAGCTCTTCGACCTTCTTGCCGACGATCATCATCATGTCGGCGAATTCGTCCACCACCACCACGATGGTTGGCAGCTTGTGCAGCAGCGGCGCTTCGTCGTGAATGCTTTCGCGGTGATACAAGGGGTCAGTCAACGGCGTACCGGCTTCTTCGGCTTCCTTGACCTTGGCGTTGAAGCCCGACAGGTTGCGCACGCCCATCTTCGCCATCAGCTTGTAGCGGCGTTCCATCTCGGCGACGCTCCAGCGCAAGGCGTTGGCGGCGTCCTTCATGTCGGTGACCACCGGGCACAGCAGGTGTGGAATGCCCTCGTAGATGGACAGCTCGAGCATTTTCGGGTCGATCATGATCAGCTTGGCGTCTTCCGGGCCGGACTTGAACAGAATCGACAGGATCATCGCGTTCACACCCACCGACTTACCGGAACCGGTGGTACCGGCCACCAGCAGGTGGGGCATTTTCGCCAGGTCAGTGATGACCGGCTTGCCACCGATGTCGTGGCCCAGGGCCAGGGTGACCGGCGACTTGTGGTTGTCGTACTCAGGCGTCGACAGCACTTCGGAGAAGCGCACGATCTGCCGGTCTTCGTTGGGAATCTCGATGCCCACGGTGGTCTTGCCGGGAATCACTTCCACCACCCGCACGCTGGTCACGGCCAGGGAACGCGCCAGGTCCTTCGCGAGGTTGGAGATGCGGCTGACCTTCACGCCAGCGGCCGGCTGGATTTCGTAGCGGGTGATGACCGGGCCCGGGTGGATCGAGTCCACCGAGACCTCGACCCCGAACTCCTTGAGCTTGATCTCCAGCAAATGGCCGACGGCCGCCAGGGATTCGGGCGAATAGTTGAGCTGTTTCTTCTCGGCCGGGTCCAGGATCGAAATCGGCGGCAAGGTGCCTTCCACCGCGCTGTCGACGAACAGCGGCGCCTGTTTCTCTTTCTGGACGCGCTTGCTTTGCTCGGGCGGCTTGGCCGGGGCCATGGTGATGACCGGCGGCACCTGTTTCTCGCGATCGGACATGTGCTTGCTCAGCGCCTGCTCACGCTCGATCAGGCGCTCCTTGACCTTGGCCTGCTCGCGCTTGTCCGGCGTTGTCGGGGCCACCACGTCGTGGACGCGGTCGTCGACTTCACGCAGTTGCGCCACCAGTTGCTTGCGCTCGTTGCGCGCCGCCCACCAGCGGTTCATGGCGCCCTGGATCAGTTCGATCAGGTCGAGGGTGATCTTGCCGGTGACGTCCATGACCTTGAACCAGGACAGGTCGGTGAATACCGTCAGGCCGAACAGGAACAGGGCGATGAACAGCAGCGTGCTGCCCTGGATGTTCAGGGCGTTCCGGGCCAGGTCGCCGAGGCTTTCACCTAGCGCACCGCCCGCCCCGGCCGGCAAGCCGGTGGGCGCATGGAAATGGATATGGGCCAGCGCGGCGCCCGACAACACCAGGAACACCAGGCCGATCAGGCGCCAGGAGAACAACCAGCCGCTCCACTGCCACGGCTCGTGGCGCTGGCGGAAGATCTGGTAGGCCTTGATCGCCAGCAGCAGCGGGAAGATGTAGGCGAAATAGCCCAGCACCATGAACAGGATGTCGGCGCTGTAGGAACCGGCCGGACCGCCGAAATTCTGCACGTCGTCGATCTTGCTGTTATGGCTCCAGCCCGGATCGTCCTTGCCGTAGGTCAGCAGGGCCATCATCAGGAACAGGCACAGGGCACCGATGGCGATCAACGCACCTTCCTTGAGCCGGTAGTGCAATTGCTGGCGCCAGAGCGGAACGACTGGTTTGGGTGCTGCGGTGGATTTCTTCAAAACGCTTCTTTTCCTGCGCCAACGGCGCGTCCATCTGTTGAATGACTATAAAAAACTGCCCATGACGAGCAGGTAAAAAAGTGAATGTGCACAACCGGTACTACTTTTACCACTGTGAGGTGCATCCAGAAAACCGCAGGTGTTGCCGAAGATTTTGATCTTTAGCCCATCCTGCGTTCAAAACTCAAGCATTGTACGGGTTTGTCCGCGCCAAGGCATTGCCTGACAGCATAGCCGGATACAGGGTGTACACGCGCCAATTGGACCATGCATTCTCTTTTGTGACAAAGGCTTATGAGGTGTTTTTTATGAGCGAAGTGAAGCATTCACGCCTGATCATTCTCGGTTCCGGCCCTGCGGGGTACAGCGCGGCCGTCTATGCTGCCCGCGCCAACCTCAAACCCGTTGTCATTACCGGCCTGCAGGCCGGTGGCCAGCTCACCACCACGGTGGAAGTCGATAACTGGCCCGGCGATGTCGAAGGCCTGACGGGCCCGGTACTGATGGAACGCATGCAACGGCACGCCGAGCGCTTCGACACGCAGATCGTCTACGACCATGTCCACACCGCCAAGTTGCAACAGCGCCCATTCGAATTGATCGGCGACAGCGGCACCTACACCTGCGATGCACTGATCATTGCCACCGGCGCCTCGGCCCAATACCTGGGGCTGCCCTCGGAAGAAAGCTTCGCCGGCAAAGGGGTTTCCGCGTGTGCGACCTGCGATGGCTTTTTCTATCGCAACCAGGTGGTGGCCGTGGTCGGCGGCGGCAATACCGCGGTCGAGGAAGCCCTGTACCTGTCGAACATCGCCAGGGAAGTGCACCTGATCCACCGTCGCGACAAGCTGCGTTCAGAGAAGATCCTGCAGGACAAACTCTTCGAAAAGGCCGCCAGCGGCAATATCAAGTTGCACTGGAACCAGAACCTGGATGAAGTCCTGGGCGACGCCAGCGGCGTGACTGGCGCGCGCCTGCGCCACAGCGAGACCGGCGAAACCAGCACCCTGTCCCTGGCCGGCGTGTTCATTGCCATCGGCCATAAACCCAATACCGAGCTGTTCCAGGGCCAATTGAAGATGCGTGACGGCTACCTGATCGTGCGCGGCGGCAGCGAAGGCAACGCCACCGCGACCGATATCGAAGGCGTGTTCGCCGCCGGCGATGTGGCCGACCACGTCTATCGCCAGGCGATTACCTCCGCCGGCGCCGGCTGCATGGCCGCACTCGACGCAGAGAAGTATCTCGATGACATCCCGGCCGTTTGACGGTTAACCTTCCAGGCGGGCGTTCGCCGATGGACGAGGCCCGCCACCTGCCGCCCTCCCCTTCTACTAAACCGGATACCCATGCTGACCTGGTTACAACGCAACACCTTCGAGTTCCCGCCACTGGCAAAAGCCATGCGCGATCCCAACGGGTTATTGGCCGCCGGTGGCGATCTATCCGCCGACAGGCTGATCCAGGCCTATCGCCACGGCTGCTTCCCCTGGTTTTCCGAGGGGCAGCCGATCCTCTGGTGGTCGCCGGACCCGCGCACGGTGCTGTTTCCCGACGAACTGCACATCTCCCGCAGCCTGGGCAAACTGCTGCGCAAGCAGCGCTATAAAGTAACGTTCGATCGGGATTTTGCGGCGGTTATCCAGGCCTGCGCCGCGCCGCGGGACTATGCCGAGGGCACCTGGATCACCGACGCCATGCAAACCGCTTATCTGGAACTGCACCGACGCGGTTTCGCCCATTCGGTGGAAGTGTGGGACCAAGGGGCGTTGGTGGGCGGCCTGTATGGCTTGGCCATGGGCCAGCTGTTTTTTGGCGAGTCCATGTTCAGCCGGGCCGACAATGCGTCGAAATTCGGCTTCGCGAGGCTGGTCCAACACCTCAAGGTCGCCGGTTTCGTGCTGATCGACTGCCAGATGCCCACCGAACACCTGCACAGCCTGGGCGCACGGTCGATCCCACGCAGTGAGTTTGCGGGTTATCTAAAGGCGCATCTGGACCAACCCAACCATGCGACATGGGTTTGCTGAGCGACATTCGCGCTCCTGGCTTACAATTAAATTCAAAGCTTATCCCGAGGGTCGATCATGACCGAGTTGGCGCGTTTGAAGTTCTATGCCACTCAGCCCCACTCTTGCAGTTACCTGCCGGAGGAACAGGCCACGACGCTGTTCCTCGACCCTAGCCAGCCCATGGATGTGCATGTCTACGCAGACCTGTCGGAAATGGGCTTTCGTCGTAGCGGCGATCACCTCTACCGGCCCCATTGCCAGCACTGCAACGCCTGCGTCCCGGCGCGCATCCCCGTGGCGCAATTTTTGCCCAATCGTCAGCAAAAACGCATTTTCAAGCGCAACGCCGACCTGCTGGTCCGTCCGGCCAAGCCGCAGTTCACCGAAGAATATTTCGACCTGTACCAGCGCTACATCGAACAACGCCATGCCGATGGCGACATGTACCCGCCCAGCCGGGATCAGTTCTCGACCTTCCTGGTGCGTGACCTGCCGTTTTCTCGCTTCTACGAGTTTCGACTGGACGGACGCCTGGTCGCCATCGCCGTCACGGACCTGCTGCCCAATGGGCTTTCAGCGGTGTACACCTTCTACGAGCCGGACGAAGAGCGGCGCAGCCTGGGGCGCTTTGCCATCCTCTGGCAAATCAACGAAGCCCGGCGCCTGGGACTGGAAGCGGTGTACCTGGGCTACTGGATCAAGAACTGCAAGAAAATGAACTACAAGACCCAATATCGCCCCATCGAACTGCTGATTAACCAGCGGTGGGTAGTCCTGAGTTAGACCCCTTCGGCTTAAAAGCTAGAACCCCTTGGCTTGAACCCCCTTTTTCGGGCACAATGCACGCCGCTTTTGCCTGGCGCAGTTGCACCGGGCCATTCACTGGATACCGAGGGCTTTACTGCATGTCGAAAGAAGACAGCTTCGAAATGGAAGGCACTGTCGTCGACACCCTGCCCAACACCATGTTTCGTGTGGAGTTGGAAAATGGGCACGTCGTAACCGCGCATATCTCCGGCAAGATGCGCAAGAACTACATTCGTATTCTTACCGGTGACAAAGTGCGCGTCGAGCTGACGCCCTATGACTTGAGCAAAGGGCGCATCACTTACCGCGCTCGCTAACAAGTCAATACAAAACGCCCGGCTGATGCCGGGCGTTTTTGTTTGTGGGAGCCAAGCTTGCTCACGATAGCGGCGGGTCAGCTTGCATCAAGGTTGAATGTGCCACCCTCTTCGCGAGCAGGCTCGCTCCCACAAAAGCCTGGGACCGAGCACAACTTTCATGACCACCACAAATCCCCTGTGGGAGCGAGCCTGCTCGCGAAAGCGCTAGGTCAGCTTGCATCAAGGTTGAATGTGCCGCCCTCTTCGCGAGCAGGCTCGCTCCCACAAAAGCCTGGGACCGAGCACAACTTTCATGACCACCACAAATCCCCTGTGGGAGCGAGCCTGCTCGCGAAAGCGCTAGGTCAGCTTGCATCAAGGTTGAATGTGCCGCCCTCTTCGCGAGCAGGCTCGCTCCCACAAAAGCCTGGGACCGAGCACAACTTTCATGACCACCACAAATCCCCTGTGGGAGCGAGCCTGCTCGCGAAAGCGCTAGGTCAGCTTGCATCAAGGTTGAATGTGCCGCCCTCTTCGCGAGCAGGCTCGCTCCCACAAAAGCCTGGGACCGAGCACAACTTTCATGACCACCACAAATCCCCTGTGGGAGCGAGCCTGCTCGCGAAAGCGCTAGGTCAGCTTGCATCAAGGTTGAATGTGCCGCCCTCTTCGCGAGCAAGCCCGCTCCCACAAAAAACTGGGGCCGAACGCATTATCCGCGAGCACCATCGATCCCCTGTGGGAGCGAGCTTGCTCGCGATGGGGCCGGTGCAGCGCTGGTGGAAAGTGGCTGCTGGCCTGTGCCTTTGGAGCCTGGCCTTTTTTGCCCAGGGCGCGGCGATGCAATGGACCGGCATCCGCGACGGCAGCCTGTACCTGCAGACCGACCGCCCGGATTATGTGATCGTGCGCTGGGTACCAGCGTGGCAGGCCAACGCCAATAGTGAGCACCTGTACCTGCTCAACGGCCAGGGGCAACTGGTAGGTGAGCGCTTGATCAAGGCGACCCAGGAACGTGGCGAGCAGCAGTGGCCTTTGCTGCCAGGGGCCGCCAGCTATCGACTGGAAATTCCCGGCTACAGCTTCCGCCGCTACAACATCGAACACGATGCCCGGACCCGGGCGATGTTTGCCCCGGCCAAGGTGCATTTCAGCGCCGAAACCCACGACGGCGATGAGCTGTATTTCAAGGTCGCACCCGGTGAGCAGGCCGTGCTGGCGGGCAAGTTCCACGGCGGCGTGCGCAGCCTGCAAGCCCGGCGTGTTGCCGATGGCAAACAGGTGCAGTTGAACCTCAAGCCATACCCGGCCTATTGGCAGTTCGATCAAGTCGCCCTGCCCGTTGCCAACGTCGAGCAAACCTGGCGCCTGCAATTGCAGGGCAACGGCAAGGCGGCGTTCTGGCTGGACGGCACGGCGAACCTGTTCGCACAAGCCGCCGAGCATCTGCAACCGCTGCGCCAGGACCCGGGGCAAGCGCACCTGAGACTCTATGGCGATGTCCTGGGAACCACTCCGAGACTGGGCATTTCCCTGCCCTACGTCATGCCCCCGCCCTCGGCCTACCCGGTCATCGATGCCCTCAAGCCCCAGGCCGCCACTTATTACAGTTTTGTCGACGTCACCGCGGCCAAGCCGGACCACGAAGATGCGTTCCGGCGCCTGTATCAGGACCGCTTCGGCATCACCCGGGACATCACCCTGTTGGCCGGTAGCGCACGCAAAGCCGACCTGCGAGCCGACCGCGTCAGTAACAGCGGCTTGCAGGCCTGGCTCAAGTCGACCCGCGCCTTGGGCGGCAAAGGCATCCATTACCTCAGTTTCGCCGATGAGCCAAACCTCAACTACCCGGATTTCGCCAGTTTCCAGCAGGTGTTCGAGAGCATGGCCAGCCAGGTTCGCGCCGTTCCCGACAACGCCCGCGCCGGGGTGCGCATTGCCATACCGGCCAGCTCCCGGTTCACCAACGGCCCCCTGGCGGAAAACGCCGCCGACCGGCGCGGGATCGACTGGGCGCGGCGTTTGCTGGCCGAATCCAGTGACCAGATCGACGCCCTGGCCTGGCATGAATGGATGATCCGCGACCTGCTGGCGACCCGGGTCTATCGCAACAGCGTGCGTCAGGCCGCCGAGCTGGTGGGCCTGGACAGCAACGGCCGGCCGCGCAAGGCCTTGCTGCTGGACCAGACCAACATGTCCAGCGGCTCGAGCCTGAGCCCCTACGACCAGGAAACCCACTACGCCGCCCTGTGGTGGACGTCCGTGGCGATCAATGCCTCGGCGGACGGTTGGCTGGACATGCTCAACTGGTTCCAGTCCGCCGACGAACCGGAGTACCCAAAAGGCATGGTTCGAGTGCTGGACAGCCAGCGCTTCGAACTCAAGCCGGTGGGCCTGGCCCAACAGTTCATCCACCAGCATTGGCTGGACCAAGTGCTGCGCCTGGATAACGACGCCTTTGAAGTCGACGTGCTGGCCATGGCCACCGACGCAAGGCGCAGCCTGCTGGGCGTGAACAAAAGCACGCGCCCGCAGCAGGTCAGCCTGGACGGCGTGCCCTGCCCCCAGGTGAAAGCCGAGCTGGTGTACTTCGGCCCCGACAACCATAGCCGCAGCGCCCCATTCAACTGCGAGACCGGGCAGATCCGTTTTCTCCTGCCAGGAGAAACCCTGTTTGCCCTGAGCTGGACCGCACCCTCTTCCCCCCAACCCGCCACCCGTCAGGAGGCACCATGAACGCTCTGCAGAAATTGCGTGATCGCATCCAGAAAAAAGGCCTGCGCGCCGTCCTCAAACAGCTGTTCAGACGCTACGTGTTTCTCCACTCGCAACTGGTGTGGCTGGAGCACGATGTGCGAACCCCACTGCCGCCGCATAACCTCAAGCCCTACCCGCCGATGCGCTTGGAGGCCATCACGATCAGCAATGCCGACGCTTTTGCCCGGCATTTTGGCGACCGCGTCGAAACCATGCGCGAGCTGGCAGCCGAAGGCTACGCAGGCTTGATGTACCTGGATGATCAAGGCGACACCGTGGGGTTCGCCTGGGGCAGTACGCGAGACTATTTCGACCGCCATTTCTACCAATGCAACTTCCCGATCAAGCCTGGCGAGTACTTTCAGTTCGGTGGCGAGGCGATTCGTAAATACTGGGGCTCCAGTATATCGGCGGACATGCAGTTGGAGATGTGGAAAGTCATGGCGGACAAAGGGTGCGACACCATGGTCGATGTCTGCGACATAGAGAACATCCCAGCGATCAAGATGCACCTGCGCATGGGCTTCCAGGAACGCGGCAAGATCACCCACATGTATCGCCTGTTCGGCCGCTGGCGGTTTTTCCGCGACACGCTTTACAACGGCTCGGCACTGGACGCCTTTCGTAAACCGGCCCAGCCGGTTGCATCGACTGCGGCGGCCTGACGCCCATGGCGATCCGGTTCCAATGGTGTCGCTCCCTGGGCGCCGAGGACTTTCCCATAACGGCCTATGACCAGCTGCGAACCCAGGTGCCCGACGCTACGCCCTTCAACACCCTGGCCTGGTTGCAAGCGGCGGAGTTCGCCCTGCTGCCGGACCAGCAGTTACAGGTGTTGCTGGGCTGGGAGGACCAGGCGCTGTGCCTGTGCCTGCCCCTGGTATCGGGCCGTGAGCGTATCGGCGGACTGCGGTTCCGGGTGTTGCATCACTTGGGTTACCCATTGGCCGATCGCATCGCCTTGCTGGTGCGCCTGGACGCCGAGGGCATGGGGCAGGCACTGATGCAGATCCGTCAGCACTTGCCCCACGCGCTGCTGCAATTGAATGAGGTGGTCGAGCCGGTCGGTGAGCAAAGCGTCCTCAGTGCCTGGATGGCACTGAGTTCCACCGGAGAACGACGCCTGAGTTGCCGGGTGCCGGTGCATTTGATCAGCGACAGCGACCATCAGGAAATCTCTGGCGACCCACGCTACAAGCTGCGTCGAGCACGCAAGCGAATCGCTGCTTGTGGTGCCGAGATCCGCCGGATAACGCCAGACGCCATCAGCATGGGGCAATTGTTACGAGCTCTGGCCGATGTCGAGGATGCCAGCTGGAAAGGCGAGGAAGGCGTCGGCATCTTCGCCGACCCCAGGCGCCGACAATGGATGAACCACGCCTTCACCGCCCTCGCCGCCCAAGGCCTGGTGCGGGTGGTGATGCTGGAGCTGAACGGCGAATGCATCAGCTATCGCCTCGGTTTGCTGGATCAGGGACGGCTGTATGACTACAACCTGGCGTTCCTGCCGCAGCATGCCGACCTGGGCAGCGGCCGGGTCTTGCTCGAAGAGTGGATTCGCTGGGGGCTGGACGAGAACTGGCACTGGATCGACGCATCACGGGTCAGCCTGGAGAACTCCAGCCATCAGCTACACGAGCGCATGACCGGCCAACTGGAACACTGGCGCTGGAGTTTTTACTCCTGGCAGCCCGGAGGCTTGCTCCTGGGATTTGCCCTGCGACTATGGAAAAGCTTGAAGCCATGGTTCGGCAAACGCCGAAGCAAACCGACCGCGACGACGGCATCGTCCCCCCCTAAAAACCAGGAGAAGACAGATGCCGCGCCAAGTGATCGTCAACGCTGACGACTTCGGCCTCAGCCTCAGCGAAAACGCGCTGATCCTGCGGGCCTTCGAGACCGGAGTGATCAGTTCTGCCACGGTCATGGCCAACATGCCGGGTTTCGATCAGGCGTGTGAAATGGCCCGGCAACCGCTGCTCTACGGCCACGTTGGCCTGCATTTCAACCTCAGCTACGGCCCGCCGCTGGGCCAGGCGATCACCTCGCGACCGGTTTTTTGCGACGCCGATGGCCAGTTCGACCTGAACCTGTCGCGTTATTGCCTGCGCCTGGGTTCAAAGGATCTGGCGGCGGTGGAAGATGAACTGCAGGCGCAATGGCAACACTGCCTGGACCACGGCCTGCGACCCAGCCATCTCGATTCCCATCAACATGTGCACAACATCTGGCCCATCGGCGAACTGGTTGCCCGCTTCGCCGCCAGGCAAGGCGTGCCCATGCGCCTGGCGCGCAACCTGGGGGCGAACTTGAACCCACCCAAGCGCCTCTTCAAAACCCTGTTCAACCGGCGCATTCGCAGCCTGTGCGGTGCGACAGCGGACTACGTCTGCACCCCAGCCGACCTGGACTACGCCGCGCCACCGGTATATGGCTCGCTTGAGGTCATCGTGCATCCGATGCAACTGGACGGGGATTTTGGCGATGCCAGCCTGGGGCCAGGCGAGTCGTTGACCCACGTACTGCACAAGCGCCTGGCGGGCGTGCCCAAGGTCGCGTACGGCCGGACCACGCAGGTATTGACGCTGGTTGAGTACGGGGATGTGTACTGACAGGGGCGCGGTGCATACCTGTGGCGAGGGCGCTTGCTACCTCGCCACGACCGTCCGAAATCCCTGCGCCGCTTTCGGAGAATCTGCTACAAGGCATCTTCAGTTTCGAGTAGCGAATTACGTCGATGCCTTTACCTTTACTCTCTCGCCTTCGGCGGCGCTGGCTGGCCTTCCTTGTCATGAGCGCATTGGTGGTCGGCCTGCCGGTGGGCTGTGGTGTGTTGCAGCACAAGGAACGGGAGCTGGTCTTTCGCATCGAGCCGGGGACCGCGAGCTGGTTCCGCGGGCTTCCCAGCGGTGTGCAGGAATTCGATCTCAAGCCCAAGAGCTTCAAGGCCGGGGAAAATATCCACGCCTGGTGGTGGCCGGCCGAACGCAAGAACGCACCGGCGATCCTGTACTTGCACGGCGTGCGTTGGAATTTGACCGGCCAGTTGTTTCGTATCCAGCAGCTGAGGGCGCTGGGCTATTCGGTGCTGGCGATCGATTACCGTGGTTTTGGCAAAAGCCATGGGGATCTGCCGTCGGAAGCCAGCGTCTATGAAGATGCACGTATCGCCTGGGAGCGCCTCAAGGTCCTGCAACCGGATCCGGCCCTGCGGCTGATCTACGGTCATTCACTGGGCGGTGCCGTCGCAGTGGACCTTGCTGCGCAGTTGGGTCAGGAGGCGGCGAACAATGGTGCTGCCCAGGTCCGAGGCCTGGTCATCGAATCCACCTTCACCTCCCTGGGCGATGTCGCCACCGCGATGGCGAATACCTCCCTGCCCGTGCGCTGGTTGCTGTCACAGAAATTCGACTCCATCGACAAAATCGGCGAGATCAACATGCCGCTGCTGGTGGTCCATGGTGCTGCCGATCGTTACGTCCCGCCCCGGTTCAGCGAGCAACTGTTCAACGCCGCCCGGGAGCCCAAGCGCCTGCTGCTGGTACCGGGGGCAACACACAACAACAGCATGAGCCTGGCGGGCCAGACTTACCGGCAAGCGCTGGACGCGTTGATGAAAAACAAGCCATCGCCCATGGCCGAACACTCCCAGGTAAGCTCGGCCAAGGCCGGCTAACGCACAGGTCCCCGGCTGACACCCAACACCTTCATTGACTGTCACACCGCTATCGCGAGCAAGCTTTGCTCCCACAGATCTCCCCCACACAGTTCTTTGATTGTTTACAAGATCAGTGTTCACAGCCGATCCCTGTGGGAGCGAGCCTGCTCGCGATGGCGGTGCAAGCGCACGCAAAAAAAACGGCACCTTTCGGTGCCGTTCGTTTTCACGCTTGGGGCTTTACTTGCGTGCCGCTTCCCATGATTTCAACAGCTCGGTGTAGCTCACGGTTTCACCTTTAGGCTTCTCGTTCGCCAGTTTCGGCTTCGGTGCGCCCGGTTGGTCGAACCAGTATTGCGCATCGCGCTCAGGGTTCATCTTAGGTGCGCAGGTGGCTTGGGCCTTGGAGCGTTCCAGACGCGTCATGATCGCGTCCTGGTCCTTGGCCAACCCATCGAGGGCCTGCTGCGGGGTCTTCTCGCCACTGGCCGCTTCGGCGATGTGGCTCCACCACAGTTGCGCCAGGCGCGGGTAGTCCGGCACGTTGGTCCCGGTCGGGGTCCATTGCACGCGGGCCGGGCTACGGTAGAACTCCACCAGGCCACCGAGTTTCGGCGCCAGGTCGGTCAGGGCCTGGGAGTTGATGTCCGACTCACGAATTGGCGTCAGGCCAACGATGGTCTTCTTCAGCGACACCGTCTTGGACGTCACGAACTGCGCGTAGAGCCAGGCGGCGAGTTTCTGTTTCTCCGGCGTGGACTTCATGAATGTCCAGGAACCCACGTCCTGATACCCCAGCTTCATGCCCTCTTCCCAGTACGGACCACGCGGCGACGGCGCCATGCGCCATTTCGGCGTGCCATCGGCGTTCATCACCGGCAGGCCTGGCTTGGTCATGTCGGCGGTGAAAGCGGTGTACCAGAAGATCTGCTGGGCGATGGCGCCCTGGGACGGTACCGGGCCGGATTCGGAGAAAGTCATGCCCGCCGCTTCCGGTGGCGCGTACTTCTTCATCCAGTCCACGTATTTGGTGGTGGCGAACACCGCCGCCGGCCCGTTGGTATCGCCGCCGCGGGTCACGCTGGAGCCGACCGGATGGCAGTCTTCGACGCGAATGCCCCACTCGTCCACCGGCAAACCGTTGGGCAGGCCCTTGTCGCCGCCACCGGCCATGGAGAACCAGGCATCGGTGAAGCGCCAGCCCAGGGAGGGGTCTTTCTTGCCGTAGTCCATGTGGCCGTAGACGCGCTTGCCGTCGATCTCCTTGACGTCTTCGGAGAAGAACTTGGCAATGTCCTCATAGGCCGACCAGTTCACCGGTACGCCCAGCTCGTAGCCGTATTTCTCCTTGAACTTGGCCTTCAGGTCCGCACGCTCGAACCAGTCGGCGCGGAACCAGTACAAATTGGCGAATTGCTGGTCGGGCAGTTGATAGATCTTGCCGTCCGGCGCCGTGGTGAAGGAGATGCCGATGAAGTCCTTGATGTCCAGGGTCGGCGAGGTGAAATCCTTGCCTTCGTTGGCCATCAGGTCGGTGATCGATTCAGTCTTGCCATAGCGAAAGTGCGTACCGATCAGGTCCGAGTCGTTGACCCAGCCGTCATAGATGTTCTTGTCCGACTGCATCTGGGTCTGCAGCTTCTCCACCACGTCGCCTTCCTGGAGCAGGTCGTGGGTCAGCTGAATCCCGGTGATTTCGGTAAAGGCCTTGGCCAGCACCTTGGACTCGTATTCGTGGGTGGCGATGGTTTCCGACACCACGTTGATTTTCATCCCGCGAAACGGCTGGGCGGCCTTGATGAACCACTTGAGTTCTTCGAGCTGCTGCTCGGCTGTCAGGGTCGACGGCTTGAATTCACTGCCGATCCATTTTTTCGCGGCGTCTTCATAGGCGTCGGCCCAGGCCGCAGCACTCAACCCGCTGAGTGCCAGCATGGCTGCCAATGAAACGCTATGTCGCAGCTTATTGTTTTTATTGAACATAGAGACCTCCTGTTTGGGTTTAAGAGCCTGATCGGCGAACCTTCGCGACTAGCCCCACCGCATCACTGCCAACAGCCACACCAAAGACAACGCGAACGCTATCCAGATGCTCCAGTCGGTAACGCCGATCACCAGCATGTGCAGGTAGGCGCTACCGAGAAGACCGATAAACAACCGATCGCCACGGGTGGTGGCAATCGGCAGGAAACCCCGCCGAGGGATGCTCGGCGAACGCAGTTCCCACGTGGTCATGCCTGCCAGCAGCAAGGCGATGACCCCAAAGAATGCCGCCGTGGGGGCGGTCCAGTTCATCCATTCCATCATCGACTCCTCAGACCCGGCCCAGGGCAAAGCCCTTGGCCACGTGGTTGCGAACGAACCAGATCACCAGCATGCCCGGCAGGATGGTCAACACCCCCGCCGCCGCCAGCACGCCCCAGTCAATACCGGACGCCGACACGGTACGGGTCATGACCGCCGCGATCGGCTTGGCATTCACCGAAGTGAGCGTGCGTGCCAGCAGCAGTTCGACCCAGGAAAACATGAAGCAGAAAAATGCCGTGACACCGATGCCGGAACCGATCAACGGGATGAAGATCTTGGCGAAGAACTTGGGGAAACTGTAGCCGTCAATGTAGGCAGTCTCGTCAATTTCTTTCGGTACCCCGGACATGAACCCTTCGAGGATCCACACCGCCAGCGGCACGTTGAACAGGCAGTGGGCCAGGGCCACGGCGATGTGGGTGTCGAACAGGCCGATGGACGAATACAGCTGGAAGAACGGCAGCAGGAACACCGCCGGTGGGGCCATGCGGTTGGTCAGCAGCCAGAAGAACAGGTGCTTGTCTCCCAGGAACCGGTAGCGGGAAAACGCATAGGCCGCCGGCAACGCGACACCCAGGGAAATCACCGTGTTCAGGCTCACGTAGTACAGCGAGTTGAGGTAACCGGTGTACCAGCTCGGGTCGGTGAAGATCACCTTGTAGTTGTGGAAGGTGAAATCGTGCGGCCACAGGGTCAAGCCACCAAGGATCTCGGTGTTGCTCTTGAACGACATGTTCAGCAGCCAGTAGATGGGCACCAGCAGGAACAGGATGTAGATCAGCAGGGGTATCAGCTTTCTCTTGCTCATGGTGCGGGCCTCAACGGTTGGCGTCGGAGTGCGTCATGGCGGTATAGAACAGCCACGACACCAACAGAATGATCAGGAAGTACACCAGGGAAAACGCCGCCGCCGGGCCCAGGTCGAATTGGCCGATGGCCATCTGCGTCAGGGTCTGGCTGAGGAACGTGGTGGCGTTGCCCGGCCCGCCGCCGGTGAGTACGAACGGCTCGGTATAGATCATGAAGCTGTCCATGAAGCGCAGCATCACGGCGATCAACAGCACGCTTTTCATCTTCGGCAACTGGATGTGCCGGAACACTGCCCAGTTCGACGCCCGGTCGATCCGCGCGGCCTGGTAGTACACATCGGGAATCGCCCGCAGCCCCGAATAGCACAACAGCGCCACCAACGAAGTCCAGTGCCAGACATCCATCACCAACACGGTGACCCAGGCGTCCATGGTGTTGGCCGCATAGTTGTAGTTGATGCCCAGGCCGTTGAGGGTGGAGCCCAGCAAGCCGATGTCGGCGCGGCCGAAAATCTGCCAGATGGTGCCCACCACGTTCCAGGGAATCAGCAGCGGGATCGCGAGGATGATCAACACCAGGGACGACCATTTGCCCTTGGTCGGCATGGTCAGGGCGATGGCGATGCCCAGGGGAATTTCAATCAGCAACACGCACGCCGAGTAGATGAACTGGCGCAGCAGCGAGTCGTGCAGCCGTGGATCGAGCAGCACCTGCCGGTACCAGTCGGCGCCGACGAAGTAGCGGCTGGACTGGTCGAAGATGTCCTGCACCGAATAGTTGACCACGGTCATCATCGGGATCACGGCGCTGAAAGCCACCAGCAGGAACACCGGCAACACCAGCCACCAGGCCTTGTTGTTCTGCACCTTGTTCATGGCTGCACCTCGCTCAACGGTTCCAGCAAATACTCATCGGCATAGACCATCAGCCATTGGGCCGGAAAACTGATGTACGCGGTGCCTTCGGGCACAGGCTTGTCTTCGGCCAGGCGGACCTTGATCGGCGCGCCATCGAGGTTGAGGGTCAGGATCTTGTAGGTGCCCAGGTCTTCGACGTGCACCACGTCAGCCCGCATCGCGTCGTCATAGGGGCCGTCCCAGACATGAACGAATTCGGGGCGGATACCAACCTTCAGGGTTTTGCCCTGGGCCTCGGCAACGCGTTGTTGCAGGATTTCGGACAGAGGCAAGTGGGTCGAGCCGAAGCCGACGCCACCGGGCTGCGCCGTGACCTCGATCAGGTTCATCCCCGGGCTGCCGATGAAGTAGCCGACAAAGGTGTGGCTCGGACGCTCGAACAAGTCCCGGGGCGTGCCGAACTGCACGATCTGGCCGCCGTACATCACGGCGATCTTGTCGGCGAAAGTCGAAGCTTCCAACTGGTCGTGGGTGACGTAGACCATGGTGATGTTGAACTGCTCGTGGATCTGCTTGAGCTTGCGCCGCAGTTTCCATTTCAGGTGCGGGTCGATCACCGTCAGCGGCTCGTCGAACAGGATCGCCGACACATCGTCGCGCACCAGCCCGCGGCCCATGGAGACTTTCTGTTTTTCGTCGGCGGTGAGGTTGCGGGCCTTTTTGTCCAGCAGGTTCTGCAGGTCCAGGACCTCGGCGATTTCCTGCACCTTGGTGTGGATCCTCGCCTCGGCCATGCCCTGGTTGCGCAGCGGGAACGCCAGGTTATCGAACACCGTCATGGTGTCGTACACCACCGGGAACTGGAACACCTGGGCGATGTTGCGGCGCTCCGGGGTCAGGTCGTTGACGACTTTGCTGTCGAACATCACCTGCCCTTCGGAAGGGCTGAGCAAGCCGGAGATGATGTTGAGCAATGTGGACTTGCCACAACCTGACGGCCCGAGCAGCGCATACGCGCCACCCTGCTCCCAGATGTGGTTCATCTCGCGAATCGCGTAGTCCTCGGGGCCCGCCGGGGTGCTGGTGTAGCTGTGGGCGAGGTTCTGCAAACGAATTTCGGCCATCAGGCAACCCTCGCGATACGCTGCCCTGGGGCTTGGACCAGCTTGCCCTGGGCATCGAAGACAAACAGTTTATGGGTCGGAATGTAGATGCGGATCGGCGCGTCCACGTCGTACTCATGCACCCCTGGCAAGTGCAGCACCAGCAGGAAATGTTCGTTGCGCACATGCAGGAACGTCTCCGAGCCGCTGATCTCGGCCACCTCGACAGTCACCGCCAGTTCAAGGTCGTCGTCGTTGCTCGGCACCAGGGAAATATGGCTGGGGCGCACGCCGAAACGGAACTCACCCTCGCCCACCGGGCGCAGATCGACGTTCAGCGGGAAATACACGAAATTGGCGAAGCTCACCTCGTTACCGACGATGCGCCCTGGCATGAGGTTGATCGGAGGTTCGGAGAACAATTCGGCGGCCAGCACGGTTTGCGGCTGGTGATACACCGATGAGGATTTGCCGCTCTGGATCACCCGGCCCTCATGCAGGATCGTGGTGGTGCCGCCCAGGGCCAGCGCCTCGTTGGGCTCGGTGGTGGCGTAGACGGCGATGGTGTGGCGGGCCTGGAACAATTCGCGCATTTCCTGGCGAAGCTCTTCACGCAGCTTGTAGTCCAGGTTCACCAGCGGCTCGTCGAACAGAATCAGCTCGGCGTCCTTGACCAAGGCCCGGGCCATGGCGGTGCGCTGCTGCTGGCCGCCGGACAATTCCAGTGGATGGCGCTTGAGAAACTTCTCGATCCGCAACATTTTTGCGGTTTCCAGGACTTTGCCCTGGATGACGTCCTCGGACACACCGGCCTGGCGCAACGGCGAGGCGATGTTTTCGAAAACGGTCATGGTCGGGTAGTTGATGAACTGCTGGTAAACCATCGACACGTTGCGCAGCCGCACCGGGCGATTGGTGACGTCGACGCCGTTCATCAGGATGCGGCCGCTGTCGGGCTTGTCCAGACCGGCCATCAGGCGCATGAGGCTGGTCTTGCCGGACAGCGTGCGGCCCAACAGAACGTTGAAGGATCCGGGTTCGAAACTCAGATTGGCATCGTCGATCCAGGTCTGGCCTTCGACGGTGCGACAGATGTGCTCAAGCTTTAATGACATGGCTCGGCCTTTTTATTATTGGAGTCAAGCGACCCGAGCTAGAAAGCGAAAGCCGTGCCAGAAATCACAAGCCTTTGATCAGATTGATATTTCCATTGATCCGCTGAAAAAACACGTTCGTTGATGAACACAAGTGAACAGCCATGAATGAACAACTGAACAACACGCGGGTTGACAATGAACAATTTTGAACAACACTGAAAGAACGTTTTCGGCTAGCCTGACTGCGATCCTGTGGGAGCGGGCTTGCTCGCGAAGGCGGTGTGTCAGTCAGTACAAATATCGACTGTCACGACGCTTTCGCGAGCAAGCCCGCTCCCACAAGGGTTTGTGTATGAAGTGGTATTCAGGCCTGCCCCAGCACAAGGAGTCTGTGCGAGACTTGCCACAACAATAAAAACAGCTCCTGCGAGAGTGCCCCATGGCCGCACCTGCCCCAGCCTTGTCCCACGAGGCCATCATCCAGGCCTCCTGGTCCCGTTGCCGCGCCTTCGGCCTGAACCATCAAAGCGTGCCGGCCTTCGACCAGCTGCCCGCCCAAGGCATCGCCCAGTTGCTGGAGAGCCAGCATTCGCTGGTGCAGACCACCCACCAGGAAGTCTTGCCGTATTACGAGAACATCCTGAGCAACTCCAACTGCCTGATCATGCTGGCCGACAACCAGGGCCAAGTGCTGACGTCCTGGGGCACCCAGCGTTTCATCGAGCCGAAACTGGCCCATGGCTTCAGCGCCGGGGCGAGCTGGATGGAGCGCTGCACCGGCACCAACGCCATCGGCACCGCGCTGGCCTGCGAACAGGCGGTGCACATCGAACACGATGAACACTTCCTCAAGGCCAATCGCTTCATGACCGGCTCCGCCGCGCCGATCTTCGATGCCGAGCGCAAGGTCATCGCCGTGCTGGACGTCTCCAGCGACAGCTACCTGCCGCCGTCCCACACCCTGGGCATGGTCAAGATGATGAGCCAGACCGTGGAGAACCGGCTGATCCTCAACCTGTTTCGCGGTGAACACTTTCAACTGACCTTCAACACCGGCCTGAACAACCTCGACAGCCAATGGGCCGGGCTGCTGATTTTCGATGAGAGCGGCCAGGTCCTGTCCGCCAACCGCCGGGCCGACAACCTGCTGGGCCTGAGCCTGTCACGGGTCAGCATCGAAAGCCTGTTCAAGGTCTCGCTGCTGGAACTGCTGAACCAGCCCGACGGCCTGCCGTTCGCCCTGCAAGCGTCCGGCAGCAATCGTTTCCAGTGCTTGCTCAGGCGCCCGAGCCAGGTGTCGATCAAGGCTCGCGTGTTCACCGAAACAGCACCTGCGCCGGCCCCCGCCAGCAACGCTATCAGCCTCAACACCCTGCACTTCGGTGACAGCCGCGTGGAGAAAGCCGTGCGCCAGGCCGAGCGTTTGCTGGAGAAGGACATTCCGCTGCTGATCCATGGCGAGACCGGCGTCGGCAAGGAAGTCTTCGTCAAAGCCCTGCACCAGGCCAGTTCGCGTTGCAAGCAGCCGTTTATTGCCGTCAACTGCGCAGCGATCCCCGCCGAGTTGGTGGAGTCGGAATTGTTCGGTTATGAAAAAGGCGCCTTCACCGGTGCCAACCAGAAAGGCAGCATCGGCCTGATCCGCAAGGCCGACCGCGGCACGCTGTTTCTCGACGAGATCGGCGACATGCCCCTGCCGACCCAGGCCCGGCTGCTGCGGGTCTTGCAGGAACGTTGCGTGCAGCCAGTGGGCAGCGCCGAGCTGTTCCCGGTGGACATCCGCATCATCTCCGCCACCAACCGCTCGCTGCGTGAACAGGTGCAACTGGGGCGGTTTCGCGAAGACTTGTACTACCGCATCGGCGGCCTGACCCTGGAACTGCCGCCCCTGCGCGAACGCAGCGACAAGCAGGCCCTGTTCAAACGTCTCTGGGAACACCACCGCGAACCGACCCAATGGGCCGGCCTGAGCCGCGAGGTGTTGGATCTGTTCGAACGCCACCCCTGGCCGGGCAACCTGCGACAGGTCAGCAGCGTGCTGCAAGTGGCCCTGGCGATGGCCGAGGAACAGCCGATCCGCCCGGAACACCTGCCCGACGATTTCTTTGTCGACCTTGAAATGGAACCGGTGGAAACGCCTGAGCCGCTGACGGTGGACCTCAACGATGCCGAGGACCTGAACCGTCAGTTGCAGGCCGTGGGCGGGAATATTTCACACCTGGCGCGACGGCTGGGGGTCAGCCGCAATACCTTGTACAAACGCTTGCGACAACTGGAGAGCTGATACGAAACCTGTGGGGGTGGGCTGGCTCTTGTTGATTGAGTACATATCCGTTGCTGCGGTAACGGCTGCTTAGGGTTCCGCCCTGACGGCGGGTCACTTTTGGAAGAGCGCCAAAAGTAACCAAAAGCGCATTGCCCCACCACTCGGTGCCTCGCTTAGGCTCGGCATGCCCTCACTCCGGCATTGCTCCGTGGGCCGCCGCGAAGGGCCATCCATGGCCCAGCGCGGCTATCCCGGCATCCATGCCGGGATGCCCACTACGCAATACCTGCGTTCAGCCATCGTGGTTAACGGGGCGCCGAGATCAACGTCCACCGCGAGGCGGCCTAGTAGCCGACCTAGTTCTCCCGGTCGTACCGCCATCAGACTTGTTTGAGCAGGACCTGTGGGAGCAAAGCTTGCTCGCGAGGCGGCCTGACTGAGCCGACCTGGCTCTTCCGGTCGTACTTCGGTCCAATTGTGGGAGCGAGCCTGCTCGCGAAGGCGGTCTGATAGTTGGCCATGGATTCTGGGCAACCACATTTTCAGTGGAAATTGAACCTTCTCGCTACCGTGCAGCCTTGACCTGGAATTTGTTATAGAAAATCAAGTGCTTGCGTTTTGTTTGATAGGAGCTTGCTCCCGCTGGGCTGCGCCGTAGGAGCTGTCGAGTGCAACGAGGCTGCGATCTTTCCACTGACAATTGAATCGAGAGCAAAAGATCAAAATCAAAAGATCGCAGGCTTCGCCAGCTCCTACAGAGCCCAGCGGGAGCAAGCTCCCTCGCCACAGTAACGCCCCCACCACAGAACAGTGTCGCGGTTCAGGCAGGTTTGGCCCCATACCAGCGCGGCGTATACACCCAGTTTCCACCGGATGCGCGCGGGAACACGCAGGTGGTGGAGGAGCCGATCAGGACCATGGTGCGCATATCCACCTGCTCGGCCGTGAGCTGCCCCAACGTGGTGACACGCAGGCTCTGGCCCGGACGACCGATGTCACGCCCCAACACCACCGGCGTCTCCGGCGTGCGGTGCTGGGCGACGATCTCCAGCGCTCGCCCCAATTGCCACGGTCGCGCACGGGAAATCGGGTTGTAGAAAGCCAACGCCAGATCGGCTTCGGCCGCCAGGTCCAGGCGTTTTTCGATGATCGACCATGGCTTGAGATTGTCCGACAGCGACATCACGCAGAAGTCATGCCCCAACGGCGCACCGGCCTGGGCGGCGGTGGCGAGGGAGGCGGACACACCGGGCAGGATCTCCAGGTCAACCTGGTGCCAGGTCGGGTCGCTGGACTCGTGCAACGCTTCGAGCACCGCCGCCGCCATGGCGAATACACCCGGGTCGCCGGACGACACCACGATCACCGAACGGCCTTGGGTGGCCAATTCAAAGGCGTGTCGGGCACGCTGCATTTCTTCGCGATTGTCGGTGCAGTGCAGCACTTGATCGTCGCGAAACGGGCCGGCCATGCGCACATAGGTTTCGTAGCCAAGCACATCGGTGGCCCGCGCCAGTTCAGCCTTCACCGCCGGCACCATCAGTTCGGCCGCGCCCGGCCCCAGGCCGATCACCGCCAGGCGTCCGCGCGGACGACCGATTTGGGCCACCTCCAAGGGCTGCGCAGCAACGGCGATGGCCAGGTTGTCCGTCGCCGAAAGGATGTTCGCCGCCGGCACCGAACTGCGCGCCAAGGTGGCGGCATCGCCGGTCATCGCCACAAAGCGCAGCGCCACCCCGAGTTCCAGCGCCGCTTCACGCAAGGCCGTGCTGGCCATCAGCGTCTGCGCCGCCACCAGGCACGCCAGGCTCGGAATCGCCACGTTGGCTTGCTGCAAAGCGGCACGAATGGCACCCGGCAGGTCAGCCACCTCGGCGCTCACCACCACCGCGACACTGCGCGGATAAATCAGCAGTTCATGGGCGCTCGCCTCACGCTCGGCATGGCCGACGTGGATCGTGCGTCGCGCCTGCGGGTCTTGCGGCAACTGCGCCTGATCCAACCACGGCGCTGCACCTTCGATGCGCACCGGCTCACCGGCCAACAGGTCGGAGACAAAGCGCTTACCCTGCTCCAGGTCGCCAAGGCTGTAGCCGCTGGGTGGATTGAGCAGGCAGGTGCCAAAACGCAATTCGCCGCTGGTGGTAATCGCCGGCGCCACTTGCAGCGTTGCCGCGATCTCCCGGGCCATGACGTTGACCCCGCCCAGGCCGCCCAGCAGCGGTACCACGGCGCTGCCATCCTCGGCCACCGCCAGTACCGGCGGCTCGACGCCTTTTTCCAGCAACAGCGGCGCCAGGGTGCGGATGACGATGCCCGCCGCGCACAGGGCGATGATTGGTGTGTTCTGTTGGTAGAGCTCGCGCAACGTCGCGCCGAACTCGAGGTATTGGCGATCCGCGCCCTCGACTCGCCCGGCCAGGCCGTGGATCAAGGCTTCGGGATAACGTTGCTGGATCCGCCGGGCCGTTGCGAGGCTGCCCGGGCCGAGGATGACGATGGCCGGCGCGGTAGAAGTCATCAACCCTGCCACCGTTCGCCCGGGACAATGATCAGCGAGAAGTACGGCGAAGACATCGGCTCGACTTCATCCAACGGCACGATTTTCTGGTTGGCCATGGTCGCCCGCTCGACATACAGCGCCCGTCCGTCCATACCCAACTCCTGAAGCACTTGGCGAACCTTGGGGAAATTGCGCCCCAGCTTCATGATCACCGCCGCATCGGCGTCGGCCAGGCGACGCTTGAGATCGTCGTGGGGCAGGACGCCGGAGAGCACCGACAGGCTCTGGTTGCGATAGACCAGCGGCGCACCGAGCACCGAGGCCCCGCCCAGCATCGAGCACACGCCGGGAATGACTTGGGCCTCATAGCGCTCGGCCAGGCGATCGTGCAGGTACATGTAGGAGCCGTAGAAAAACGGATCGCCCTCACAGATCACCGCCACGTCGCGACCGGCATCCAGGTGCACGGCCAACTGCTCGGCGGCGGTGTCGTAGAAGTCGGCGATCACCTGTTCATAGGACAGCGGCGCCGGCAGCGCTTCGGTGGTGACCGGGTAGACCAGCGGCAGCAACGTCTGCGCGTCCTGCAAATGGGCCTCGATGATGCCGAAGGCGTTGCCCTTCTTGCCCTTGGCGACGAAGTACGCCACCACCGGCGATTCGCGCAACAGGCGCAGGGCCTTGACCGTAATCAGTTCCGGGTCACCGGGGCCCACGCCGAGGCCGATCAGACGTCCAGGCTGCTGCATCATTCAATCTCCGTAGCGAGGGCGTTGACGGCGGCGGCGGCCATGGCGCTACCGCCCAGGCGGCCTTGCATGATCACGAACGGCACGCCGCGGCTGTTGGCTGCCAGCATCGCCTTGGACTCGGCGGCGCCGACGAAGCCCACCGGAAAACCGAGGATCAGTGCCGGTTTCGGCGCGCCGGCATCGAGCATTTCCAACAGGTAGAACAGCGCGGTCGGCGCGTTGCCGATGACCACGACGCTGCCTTCCAGGTGCGGGCGCCACAGCTCCAGCGCCGCCGCCGAACGGGTGTTGCCCAGCTCCAGGGCCAATGCCGGCACGGCCTCGTCGCGCAAGGTGCAGATCACCGGATTGTTGGCCGGCAGACGAGCCCGGGTCACGCCTTCGGAGACCATCCGCGCATCACACAGGATCGGCGCACCGGCAGCCAGCGCCTGGCGCCCGGCCGTGCCCGCGCCCTCGGAAAACTGCAAGCCATCGATGGCCTCGACCATGCCGCAGGCGTGGATCACCCGCACCGCGAGTTTTTCCAGGTCGGCCGGAATGCGCGCCAGGTTGGCTTCGGCGCGGATGATCGCGAAGGAGTTGCGATAGATCTCCTGACCGTCGCGGATGTAATCAAGCATCAAGGGGGCTCCGGGGGCGAGCGTCGAGCCAGTGGCCGAGCGCTTCAATAGTCAGATTGTGTGCCTGCAACGCGCCGAAACCCGGCAGCGTGGCATCGCGAAAATACAGGTCATAACGACCGGGGGCGACCGCCAGCAAGGTGGCGGGCGCGATATGGGCTGCCGCGCAGGAACGCGGGCAGCCCGACAGATGGACCTTCAGGGTCTGGCCCTGGCGTTGCAGCAGCTCGGCCAGTTGGCGAGCATCGGCCTTGGTGTCGGCCAGGGCTTTGCCGCAGCCACTGGAACCGGTGCAGGCGATGAGTTGTGCCAGGGGCTGATCGACCGAGCACAACAGGCCCAACCCCTCAAGCCGCGCCAGCACTTCGTCGGCGTCCTCGCGGCGCACGTTGGGCAGCAGCAGGCTTTGCCAAGGGGTGAAACGAAGGCTTGCGTTGCCCTTCTCCCGTGCCAATTGCGCCGCCCCCCGCAGCATGCCGGCGTCGAGTCGGCCAAGGGGCGCCGCCGCGCCGACGTAGACGCGATCGTCATGCTGGGGATGAACGCCGAGGTGCAGTCCGTCGCTGGCCCTGTCCCGCTGCCAATCCAGGCACGTTTGCAGCGGCACGCGGCGGGCCAATCGGGTCATGAATTCATCGCTGGGGATTTCAGCCAACAAGTGACGCATGCGGATCTGGTCCGGGCGCGCCAGGTCGAGGAACAGTTCCAGCACCGCCACCACCAAGGCATGCCCCTGGGCCAGGGGCACCCTGCCTACCGGTTTATCCAATGGGCAACCGGCCAAGCCGAAGGCCAGCCAAGGCTCGCCATCACGGACCAGGGCCGACAACCACAGGTCATGGTGATGTTCGAGCATCGCCAACGCTTCACCACCGTCCAGTTGCACGGCGAACTTGGCCGACAACTCAGGGAAGCGTTCGTGGGTTTGCAGGGTGAAGAGGATCTGCGCCGCCAATGGCCGGGTGTCGAACAGCATCTGCCGGTCGATCCCGGCCGACGGGCTGAGCATCAGGTTGCGTACGTCATCGCCGGCCGGCTTGCGCGGGCCAAGCCCGGCGGCCAGCAATGGCTCGATCAGCGCGTCGTGCCCGGGACCGATCCCGCGGATTTGCAGGTTGGCCCGGTTGGTCGCCTCGATCACGCCTGCGGCGAACCGCTCGGCCACAAAAGCTACGGCTTCGGCCTGATCCGCCTGGATGGAACCGCCATCGAGCTTGATCCGACAGATCCCACCGTCCAGCGCCTGGACGACACGCAGCAACCCCGGGCAACCGGAGGGGCGTACGACGTTGGAGGATGGACGTTCGTTCAAGGGAAAACCGACAAATAAGAAACGCCGCATCGGCGAAGGACCGCCATTATGCCTGCTTTGCCAGGGGTCATGAAAAGCTTGCCGGTCGGATTGCTGACGGCGGGCACACAATTTCCGAACGCCCCCATTCCAAACTGTGGGAGCGAGCCTGCTCGCGAAAGCGGTCTACCTGAGAAGATGAGGTTGAATGGACCGCCGCCATCGCGAGCAAGCTCGCTCCAACCCGGGATGGTTCGCGCCTGATCCGCCGGGGCGCGGTATGATGGCGGCCCGGTTCGCGGTGGCAACACGCCTGTCGATCAACCCAATTATTCGAGGAACAGAGATGACCCCCTGGCTGACCGTAGTGGGCATCGGTGAAGACGGCTTCAAGGGCCTGGGCCGAACGGCTCGCCATGCCTTGCTGCGGGCGTCACACATTGTCGGCAGCGACCGGCAACTGGCGCTGTTGCCACTGTGCATCCGCGGCCAACGGGAGCTGTGGCCCAGCCCGTTCTCCCTGGAGCCGCTGCTCGCTCGGCAGGGTGAACCGGTGTGCGTGCTGGCCAGCGGCGATCCGATGTTCTACGGCGTGGGCGCCAGCCTGGCGAAACAGGTGCCGAGTGATCAGATGCTGGTCATCCCCGCGCCCTCCTCCTGCTCGCTGGCCGCGGCGCGCATGGGCTGGCCGTTGCAAGAGGTGGTCACGCTGTCGTTGGTGGCGCGGCCCCTGGCGGCGCTCAATGTTCACTTATCCACAGGTGTCAGGCTGTTGCTGCTGAGCAACGACCGCCACAGCCCCGCCGCCGTGGCGACGTTATTGCGCGAGCGGGGATTCGGCCCGAGCACCATGACCGTGCTGGAGCATCTGGGCGGTGCGGCGGAACGACGGATCGACGGTTGCGCCGCGCAGTGGTCCGATGACACCGTCGCCGACCTGAACCTGATCGCCATCGAATGCCGGGCCGAACCGTCGACACCGCGCCTGTCGCGCCTGGCCGGTTTGCCGGACACCGCCTTCGAACATGACGGCCAGTTGACCAAACGCGACGTGCGCGCCATCACCCTCGCCCGCCTCGCCCCGACCCCCGGCGAGTTGCTCTGGGATGTCGGCGCCGGCAGCGGCTCCATCGGCATCGAATGGATGCGCACCCACCCCAGTTGCCGGGCCCTGGCCATCGAAGCTGACGAAGGCCGCCAAGGCTTGATCGAACGCAACCGCGACACCCTCGGTGTGCCTGGCCTGCAACTGATTCGCGGCAAAGCCCCCCAGGCGCTGGAGAACCTGGAGCGGCCGGACGCGGTGTTCATCGGCGGCGGCGTCACCCGCGAAGGCGTGCTCGACGCCTGCTGGGCCCAACTCAAGCCCGGCGGCCGGCTCGTCGCCAACGCCGTGACCCTGCAAAGCGAAACGGCCCTGATGCACTGGCGCGAACGTCACGGCGGTGAACTGACCCGCATCCACATCGCCCAGGCCCAACCCTTGGGCGAGTTCGACACCTGGCGCCAGGCCTTGCCGATCACCTTGCTCGACCTGGTCAAACCTCTCGATGCGTGACGAAACCGCCGAACAACCCGCCCCGCTGCGCAGCGGCCTGACCACCGGCAGTTGCGCCACGGCCACCAGCCTGGCGGCCGCTCGATTACTGCTGCGCGGCACCGAAGCCGATGCCGTGGAAATCGTACTGCCCAAGGGCAAGCAGGTGCAGATGCGCCTGGAGTTCTGCCGGCTGACCGAACAAGGCGCCGAAGCCGGGACGATCAAGGATGCGGGCGATGACCCGGACGTAACCCACGGCGCCCTGTTGTTTTCCCAGGTGCGCTTGATCGCCGAGCCCGGTGTGCGTTTCGTCGCGGGTCGCGGCGTCGGCACGGTGACGCGACCGGGGTTGGTGCTGAACGTCGGTGAACCGGCGATCAACCCGGTGCCGCGCAAAATGATCAACGACCACCTGGGTCGGCTGGCCGAGGAAAGCGGTTACGCCGGCGGTTTCGAAGTCACGGTCAATGTCGAGGGCGGCGAAGCCCTGGCGCTGAAAACCATGAATCCGCGCCTGGGGATTCTTGGCGGCCTGTCGATCCTCGGCACCAGCGGCATCGTCCGGCCGTTCTCCTGCGCGGCCTACATTGCCTCGATCCACCAGGGTATCGACGTGGCGAAAACCAACGGCTATCTGCACATCGCCGCCTGCACCGGCAACGCCAGCGAAGACACCATGCGCCGGGTCTACAACCTGCCGGAAATCGCCCTGATCGAAATGGGTGATTTCGTCGGCGCCGTGCTCAAACATGTGCGCAAGGTCCCGGTGGATAAGCTCAGCCTCTGCGGCGGCTTTGGCAAAATCAGCAAACTCGCCGCCGGCCACATGGACCTGCACAGCCGTCACTCGAGCATCGACCTGCCACAACTGGCCGAGTGGGCCGCCGCCATCGGTGCCGATGAGGTTTTGCAGCAAGGCATCCGCGCGGCCAACACCAGCCAGCAAGCCCTGGCAATGGCCAGCGCCGCCGGCATCGCCCTCGGCGATGCGGTGTGTGAGCATGCGCTGGCTTTCGCTCGCAGTGTGGTGCCGGCCCAGGTCCAGGTCGAAGTTTTCGCCATCGACCGCCAAGGCGGGATCGTCGGCCACGCGGGAGTTTTGAAATGAAACGTATCCTGCTGCTGGGCGGCGTCACCGAAGCCCTGGCCATCGCCCGCACCCTCGGCCCCCAGCACATCTACAGCCTGGCCGGCATCGGCCGCGTCCCCACCGACCTGACCTGCCAGGTGCGCGTCGGCGGCTACGGCGGCGCCGAAGGGTTGGCACAG